>JBLIGH010000210.1:0-6145 GCA_047636855.1 Pseudorhodobacter sp. | reverse complement strand
AGGACTTTTCCGATATGTGTAAAATCTTTATTGGCTGAGTTTGAGGTCAAGCCCTGCCGTGCCAGCCTTTCGTTCCACCATTCGCGGAAATCCAGCATATCGTCGCGGCTGATCGAGTTGATGGTCTTGTCACCAATCACATCAACTAAGTTCTTTATTGCTTTAATTACTGGGTTCTTGGCGCGCCGAACCTGATCTTTGCTTTTACCTATCATTTTGTTGGCAGACAGTTGCCAGTATAACTCAAGAACACGGCTGATTTTCAAGCCGGGGTCAGGCAGGACGCCGAGTAGTGCTTCTGCATCCTTAACTTTCGGAATACCTTTGCTGAATGAAATCGCCTCGACACGCTTTACAATGTCCTCTACCGGCTGGTTGAGCAAGACGTCCGCCTGCATGTAACGGAACCCCTTCGCCTCGACTAATTGCTTTGCCGCATCAAGGCGGACCTCAGGCACCACGCTAGTCCCAGCCAGCATTGCTTCCCATTGAGCGATCTGTTGCTGCCACAACGATATTGCATGCACTTCGGCCATTGAGGGGGAGTCTGTCTGCAACGAAACCCATATTTCCTTCCTTGTCTCAACAGAAGCGTATTTTTTAGGCACGCGCCGACGTAGTTCAATGAGGCCATTTTTCGCTCTAGGTTGGATCGTCATGGTTTACCTGGCTGTCTGTGAAAGGCGCCTGTCGAGGGGAAATGTGTAGCAGGATGTGTAGCAAATTGTGCAGCAAGCGCGGCAATTGAGCCGAGCATGTTAAGGGAATTTGAACTATTTTTGTTGAAATATCAAGGACTTTGAGTCCAATATGTGCAGTTCCTGACTGGCGGAGAGACAGGGATTCGAACCCTGGGTCGGGGTAAACCGACAACGGTTTTCGAGACCGCCGCATTCGACCACTCTGCCACCTCTCCGCGGTAGGGATCGTAATGAGCGGGATTTAGCGTGCGTGCATAGGGGTTGCAACCCTGTTTTCGTGCGATCTGCGCGATGCCGCTTTTATTTGGGAATGGGCGCGATCTTGCGCAGGGTGCAGCACTATGACTTGGCAAGGCGGCACAGAGATATTAGCTATGTCACACCCTGCACAGAAAGTTGCCAAAGATGTCGTCCAACCGTTTTACGTTGCTTGCAGCCTTAAGCTTTTTACTCAGCGCTCCGTTGCAGGTCGGCGCGCAAAATGCCGAAGCCGGCCCGACAGTCACGCAACCTGCCGACAGCGTGGCGCATCTGCTGGATGTGCTGCTGATCAGTGACGTTGTGGAAATCATGCGTCTTGAGGGGCTGGAATACGGCGCTCAGATGCAAGAGGAGATGTTTGCGGGCAATGGCGGCAGCTCATGGCAAGCTGTGGTTGAACTGATCTATCAGCCCGCAGCGATGCGCAAACGGTTCGACGACCGTTTTGCAGCAGAGTTCGCCAGCGACGCGCAGGCTGTCACGGATTCTGCACGCTTCTTCGATAGCCCTATTGGGCGAAAGATCATCACATTGGAAGTCGAGGCCCGGCGGTCGATGATGGATACGGCGGTCGAAGAGGCTGCCAGAGCGCGATTTGAAGATATGGAAGCCGAAAAAGACAGCCGTATGACGCTGTTGCGCCGATTTTCGGATGTAAATGATTTGATCGAGGCTAATGTTGCGGGGGCATTGAACGCAAATTTGGCATTTTTTCAGGGCATGACAGAGGTTGGTAGTCTGGGCGAAGACATGACCGAGGATCAAATGCTGACGGATGTTTGGGCGCAGGAGCCCGATATCCGCAAGGAAACGGAAGAGTGGCTTTTTCCGTATCTGGCGTTGGCTTACGGCCCTTTGACCGATTCGGAAATGCAAAGCTATGTCGCGTTTTCAGAGACAAAATCAGGGCAAAAACTGAACAACGCGCTTTTTGCAGCGTTTGATCATGTCTTCACCACGATCTCACGCGATTTGGGCCGGGCTGCAGCGCGTCAGATGATGGGCGAAGATATCTAGCAGGCGGAAAGTTTCACGCGCGCCGTTTCGGGAAGAATCGGTCTCAATCCCTTTATTTCCGGCGTCACAGCGCTTGACTCTGATCCGAGCATCCGGGATAAGCCCTGATCTCGGCGAACCTCAGGGTTGGCCGGGTTTTTTATTGATGACGCTCGCATGACGGGCGCGCCGTCCGAGGTAACCTCAAACGCCGGAACCAAGCCGGGGCCATAGGACGCGAGTAACGAAAAGGAAATGACCCATGTTCGCGGTCCTCAAGACAGGCGGCAAGCAGTATAAAGTACAGGCAGGTGATATCTTGCGTGTCGAAAAGCTTGCAGCCATTGCTGGTGACAAAATCCAGTTCAATGAAATTCTGATGGTTAGCGGCGAAAGCCTGACCGTTGGTGCGCCGCTGGTAGCGGGTGCAGCCGTTCAGGCCGAAGTGATCGAACAGATCAAAGGCCCGAAGGTCATCCACTATGTAAAGCGTCGCCGTAAGCACAGCTCGCAGCGCACCAAAGGCCACCGCCAGCATCTGACGCTGTTGCGTGTGACCGAAGTTCTGGCGACTGGCGCTGAAACCTCGGGCGTTATGGCTGCAACCGGCACCGCCGATGCACGCCGCGCAGCCCATAATGTTGAAGCAGCTCCGGTTGTTGAAGCCCCCGCAAAACCAAAGCGCGCCGCCAAGGCCGCTGCGCCGAAGGAGTAATCCCCCATGGCACATAAAAAAGCAGGCGGTTCATCCCGCAACGGTCGTGACTCGGCTGGTCGTCGTCTTGGTGTGAAACTGTTTGGCGGCCAAGTCGCTATTCCGGGCAACATCATTGTGCGCCAACGCGGCACGCGGATGTTCCCAGGTCAAGGTGTTGGCATGGGAACCGATCACACGATCTTCGCGGTTGTTGAAGGTTTGGTGACGTTCAAAAAAGGCCTCAAAGGCCGCATGTTTATTTCGGTCCTTCCAGCGGTGAAGGCCGCCGAGTAAGCCGAACCGTTACACTCAACTGTAACAAAGGGATCGGCCGAAAGGCCGGTCCCTTTTGCGTTTCTAGGTTGCCGCGGGTGTTTTTGGCGTCGTTCACATAATCGACAGCCAAAGGCGTTATCGCTTGCAAGAGCAAAGGGAGGCCCCCACCTTTTTTGAAGGGGCAGCGGATTGCAGAGGGGATGGAGTTGCCCCCGGCAGGCGCTTGTAAGGAGGGAAGCTATGACGATTGCGACGGTTTGCGACTTGATAACCATTCCCGCTGGACGGCTGGTATTGCGGCCTGTGCGCGTGTCTGACGCTGGGCTTTTCGCGATGTATGCGGGTGATTTGCGGGTGGCCGCTGCAACGCACTCTATTCCGCATCCATTGCCGCCTGGGGCCGCCGAGGCCTTTGTGACGCGATCGATGAAACGCAATGGCATCGAAGATGTCTGGGTGATGGATGGCCAGGGCGCAGGTCTTCCCGAAGCCTTGGGTGTTATTTCGCTGAAGCTTATGGACCGCGGCCAATCCGAGATTGCCTATTGGGTGGCTCCGGCGTTTTGGAACCTTGGTCATGCCTCCGAGGCGGTTTCGGCCTTGGTCACGGCAAATCCACGCAGCAACCGCACGATTTTTGCCGAGGTATTTCAGGATAATTCCGGTTCTGCCCGTGTGCTGACCAATTGCGGCTTTGACTATATCGGCGATGCCGAGAGCTTTAGCGTGGCGCGCAATGCGCGAGTACAGACATGGACCTACCTCAAAAAAATGGCCTGAAGGGCGCGGCTATGCCGCGTCTTGCGCCCTTATCCGAAGTCTCGCCACGCGATATTGTGGCCGCTTTGCAAGATATCGAGGTGGCGCGTTGGCTGATACATGTGCCTTATCCCTACAAATTGGAAAATGCCAAAGCTTTCCTGACGGCAAATTCCGACCCTGACACCCCGGTCAAAGCGATAGTCGTGGGGGGCCGTTTTGCCGGCGTGGTCGGGCTTAAACGCGAGTTGGGTTATTGGCTGGCGCGTCCGTTTTGGCGGCAAGGCATCGCCTCATATGCCGCTAATCTTATGTTGGCCGCGCAGTTCAACCGCGAGGACACGGCGATTATTTCGGGGCATTTTGCGGGAAATGACCGTTCGGCCCGCGTGCTGAAAAAGCTTGGTTTTCGCTACAGCCATGACGAAACGGCGACCCCGCGTTCAACGGGTCTTCCGGTTGTGGTGCACCGGATGGCGCTTTCGCGGTCCGACTGGTGGGCGACAAGCACTTTGCCTTTACAAACGGCTCGGCTGACCCTGCGCCCCTTGTCGCAAAGCGATGCATTCGATTTGGCGCGGATCGGTGGTCAGCCGGGGGTGGCCTCGATGTTTCAATCGATCCCAATCCCATGGCCCGCACCACATTTGACGGAATGGATCCAAAAGGCGGCTTGGACGGGGCACCTGCCATTTCGCTTGGCGGTCTGTCTGACGGACGGTGCTTTGATTGGAACTGTTGGGGCAGGCGGTGACCCGGTCGGGATCGGTTACTTCATTGATCCGGCCCACGCGGGCAAAGGTTATGCCACTGAGGCGGGCCATGCGGTGCTATCGATGCTGTTTGCCCGCTTTGATCCGGATTTCATAATCGCCGAGCATTTTGACGATAATCCAGCTTCTGGCAGGGTTTTGCGCAAATTAGGCTTTGAAAAGACCGGGCAGAGCCGCGCGCGATCACTGGCAAGGCTTGAGCCTGCGGCCAATACGCTCTATCGCGTGAAGCGCGAAGATCTGCGCAAGCCCCAATGACGCCGGTTCTCGGCGCCGCCACCTGTACCGCGCCTGTTTGGTGCGACCCAACCGAAAGCCTGACCCATGAAGTTCCTTGATCTGTGCAAAGTCTATATCCGCTCTGGCGGGGGCGGGTCGGGTTGTGTGAGCTTCCGGCGCGAGAAATACATTGAATTTGGCGGTCCTGATGGCGGCGATGGTGGTAAGGGCGGCTCGGTCTGGGTCGAGGCGGTCGACGGGCTGAACACGCTGATCGACTTTCGCTATCAGCAGCATTTCTTTGCTAAATCGGGCCAAGCCGGGATGGGCAGCCAACGCACCGGTAAAACCGGCGAGGATGTTGTGCTGAAAGTACCGGTCGGCACGGAAGTTCTGGACGAGGACGAAGAAACCGTGATCGCGGATCTGACCGTGGTTGGGCAGCGCATTTTGCTGGCCAAGGGCGGCAATGGTGGCTGGGGCAATTTGCAGTTCAAATCCTCGACCAACCGCGCGCCTGCCCGGGCCAACTCGGGGCAAGAGGGGGTAGAGCGGACCATCTGGCTGCGCTTGAAACTGATCGCGGATTCTGGACTTGTTGGTTTGCCCAACGCCGGGAAATCAACGTTTCTGGCCTCGGTCTCGAATGCGCGGCCAAAGATTGCGGATTACCCTTTTACAACATTGGTGCCGAACCTTGGTGTGGTTGGGATCGATACTCACGAATTCGTCATGGCCGATATTCCGGGCCTGATCGAGGGCGCTTCTGAGGGGCGCGGTCTTGGCACGCAGTTTTTGGCACATGTCGAGCGCTGCTCGGTGCTGCTGCATCTGGTGGATGGCACGTCCAGCACGATCACCCAAGATTACCGCACCATCGTGAAGGAGCTGGAGGCCTATGCCGAAGAGCTTGGTGACAAGCCGCGGATAACCGCGATGACCAAGATTGACGCGCTGGATTCCAAAACAATTTCCACGCGCCGCAGGGCTTTGGAAAAAGCCAGTGGCGGTCCGGTGTTTTGCATCTCGGGTGTGTCGAAACAGGGCTTGCCGGATGTTTTGCGGACGGTTTATGCCGCGATTTTGGATGACAAAAAAGAAGAGCCGGATGACACGCCGTGGCAACCTTAACTGCCCCTGATATTACCCGCGCCAAACGCTTGGTCGTCAAGATCGGGTCGGCCTTGCTGGTTGATCGGATCAGCGGGCTGCGGACAGATTGGCTGGAAGCGCTGGCCGCTGATGTAGCACAAGCAAAGGCGCGCGGGACCGATGTTGTTTTGGTCTCGTCTGGGTCCATTGCCTTGGGACGCAAGGTTTTGGGCTTGCCTGATGGTGATTTGGCGCTGGAGCAATCGCAGGCTGCCGCCGCCGTTGGTCAAATCAGGCTGGCGCGGGCGTACGAGCAGGTTTTGGCCCCGTATGGGATCTTCACCGGGCAAGTCTTGATGACGCTGGAAGAT
>JBLIGH010000209.1:0-6162 GCA_047636855.1 Pseudorhodobacter sp. | reverse complement strand
AATCGACCGGATGCGCCACTCGGCCACCCGCGCGCTGCTAGAGCGCGACGATGTGATCATCGTGGCCTCGGTATCGTGCATTTACGGCATTGGCTCGGTCGAGACCTATTCCGCCATGACACAGGATCTGAAGATCGGCGAAAGCTATGATCAGCGGCAAATTGTGTCCGAATTGGTGGCGCAGCAGTACCGCCGCAACGATCAGGCATTCCAGCGGGGCTCTTTCAGGGTGCGCGGCGACGCGCTGGAGGTTTGGCCTGCCCATTTGGAGGACCGCGCCTGGCGCTTTTCGTTATTTGGCGAAGAGCTTGAATCCATTGTGGAATTTGACCCCCTGACTGGGGCCAAAACCGATACGTTCGATCAAATCCGCATCTATGCCAATTCGCATTACGTCACGCCGCGCCCGACGATGAATCAGGCCGTCATCGGCATTAAGAAAGAGTTGCGGATGCGGCTGGACCAACTGGTCGCCGAAGGAAAGCTTTTGGAGGCGCAGCGGCTAGAGCAACGCTGCTCGTTCGATCTGGAGATGCTGGAGGCTACCGGTGTTTGCAGCGGGATCGAAAACTATTCTCGCTATCTGACAGGGCGCGCGCCGGGCGAACCACCACCGACTTTGTTCGAGTTCATTCCCGACAATGCGATTGTTTTCGCGGACGAATCCCATGTTTCCGTGCCGCAAATCGGGGGCATGTATAAAGGCGACTTTCGGCGCAAACTCACACTGGCAGAGCATGGTTTCCGCCTGCCCTCTTGCATGGATAACCGCCCGTTAAAGTTCGAGGAATGGGACGCAATGCGACCGCAAAGCATCTTTGTCTCTGCAACCCCTGCGAAATGGGAGCTGGAACAGGCCGGCGGGGTTTTCACCGAACAGGTGATTCGTCCCACGGGCCTCATCGATCCAATGGTTGAAATTCGCCCGGTCGATATGCAGGTCGATGACCTTTTGGACGAAATCCGCCGCGTCGCCTTGCAAGGTTTGCGGGTCTTGGTGACGGTCCTGACCAAACGTATGGCCGAGGACCTGACAGAATATTTCCACGAACAAGGCATTCGCATTCGCTATATGCACTCGGACATCGACACCATCGAACGCATTGAAATCTTGCGGGATTTACGACTGGGGGCTTTCGATGTTTTGGTTGGGATCAACCTGCTGCGCGAAGGATTGGACATCCCGGAATGTGGTTTGGTCGCGATTCTGGATGCGGATAAGGAGGGTTTCCTGCGCTCTGAAACCTCACTGATCCAAACCATCGGCCGTGCTGCACGCAACTCGGAAGGCCGGGTGATCATGTACGCTGACCGAATAACCGGCAGCATGGAACGCGCGCTGGGGGAAACCAACCGTCGCCGTGACAAGCAAATCGCCTATAATACGCTGCACGGGATCACACCCACGACGGTCAAGAAAAACGTCGAAGACGTTTTGGCAGGCCTTTGGCAGGGCGACACCGATCAATCGCGCATCACCGCCAAGGTTGATAGACCCATGCTGGGGTCAAACTTGGCTGCTCATCTTGACGGGCTGCGGGTGCAGATGCGCAAAGCCGCCGAAAACCTGGAATTCGAAGAGGCCGCCCGCCTGCGTGATGAGGTCAAACGTCTGGAAGCTGTAGAGCTCACCATTGCTGACGATCCCTTGGCCCGACAATCCGTGGTCGAGGAAGCCGTTGAACACGCTGTGAAAAGCAGCGGGCGGTCTACCGGGGGGCGTGCTGGGATGCGTGGAGGAAAAAGCAAACGCGGACGGTAGCAGATGACAAAATTGATGGCCGACTTTAAGAAAAGATCATCAAAGAAAGGCAGGGCGAAAAAGCCCATAATAATATCAGCGCGGACTGCGTTTCAGAGGTAACGCGCGCATTTCTGCCGGTATAACGGCTTCATCAGAGGGTTTTTTGCTAAGCTGTTTCGAGGCAAATTACAGCCTTAAGCAAACGGGTAATAATAGGTTCAAGTCATTGTAAAAATTTACTAATACGACCCTACAACCTCATACATCACGGGTTCAAACCTGCTGCAAAGCCCCGCTATTGCACGATTGCGCTGGCGCATTTCCGGCGTTCGCAGCATCGCTTGAAAATCTTCTCGCCCTTGCCATTTCGAATAGTTCGCAATCCTGGTTTGGGCGTCGTTCATATGGAGCCCGGCCCCGATAAAACCCGGCTGATGGCGGATGAAATCCCGGTATGCGGCTTGCAGCGCGTCCATCAGATCGGCGGCGGTGCCAGGGGTCATTTCGAATGTGGTAATTACGGTCTGGCCCGCAAAATCTGCACTAATGTCAGTCATGGTATGATCCTCCTGCGCAGAAGTGTCGCACAGAACCAAGAAACGCGCGCGTATGATCTGCCCAATAAACCTTGCATTTTTGCATCTTTAGCCTTAGAGTGTGTTTTGCGACGTTATCTCTATCGACCACTGTACTCCGTCTTACGGCCACAGCTTTCGATTCTTTGCTGACGATGCCGCGCCGCCGCATGATGCGGGCGGAACTTAAGACAGGAGATCTCACGATGGCTAATGGCACCGTGAAATGGTTTAACGAAACTAAAGGCTTTGGGTTTATTGCACCTGAGGGTGGCAAAAAGGACGTGTTTGTTCACATTTCCGCACTGGAACGCGCTGGTTTGCGGTCTTTGGCCGATGGTCAAGCTGTGACATTCGATATCGAAGCTGGTCGCGATGGCCGCGAGTCCGCGACCAACCTCGCAATCGCCTAAGATACAAAAAACTATAATGACAAAGGGGCGGACCTTGTTGGTCCGCCCCTTTGTCAATTGGATAACTGTCAGGCCGCGGCGTAGATAAGTCGATCGCGCAAAGCGTGTTCAAACCCCACGCGCAAGCCAACAGCCGAAAGCGGCGCCCGCAGAACGATAGGTTCGTGCGGTTCGTCAGGGAAAAGCTGTTCATTGCAATCTTGCGATACGAGGATAGAGGGCAGAATAACACCGCCCTTATGCATCATCGATATAATTTGGTGTCCGGCTTCCAACCCGCCAAAAGCGTCGCATTCGACGACAAAAAGCCCAAACCCCGTGGCATTATTGATCATTGTTTCAATTGCAGCAAAGACATCATGCTCTGCCTCAACTATTCCACCCAATCCTGCCAGTCGTACCGCGGTCTTACTTTTCGCGTCGATCCGATCAGGGGTCAGCAACATCACACGCACCCCCCAGCCGACAAGTGCTGCGGCTTCCGGATCTATCTGACGAAATACCTGCATCTTGTTTCTCCTGCCAAGGTTATTCCCTCGTTGATATAACCCGTTGAATTCACCAAAATTATGGTAACTTTGTGGGTAAATTCCCCTAAATTGCGGCTATTGTGTCCAAGACAGGGCATCGCAGATGCCCCCATATGCGATGGAAACATCATGACTCAAATTGATTATCAAATTCTTATCGACGCAGAAACTTGGGCATTTATTGATCGAACAAACGATTTTTTTCCGCCCAACTCGGCTAGTTTAGCGGTGTCAGACCAAAGGGCGCTCTATGATAAGATGTGTGCGGCTTTTCAAAAACTGTATCCAGAAACGGTCACTTCCGTTGACATTGTTGGCAAAGTGCCGCTGCGGATCTACGAAACATCGAGCATTAACGGTACTTTAGTGTATTTTCATGGCGGCGGCTTTGTGGTCGGCGGCCTGCACAGCCACGATGACGTTTGCGCCGAGATTTGCGAGCGGACGCGGTTGCGTGTGGTTTCGGTCGATTATCGGCTTGCGCCGGAACACAAGCATCCTGCGGCATTCGATGACGCTTTGGCCGCGACGCTTTGGGTCGCAGAGCGCTACGGCGATGTGCTGTTGGCCGGAGATTCGGCTGGCGGCAATTTAGCGGCGTCGGTTGCACATGCTTTGCGTGGCAGACCCATAAACCTACTTGGCGTCATTTTGATCTATCCTGGGTTGGGCGGTGATTCTGACAGTGCCAGCATGACACATCATGCGAATGCGCCTATGTTGAGCCGCGAGGATGTGTTGAGCTATGCGGTCCTACGTGGCGGCAACACAACAGACCCAGCGGTCAATCCGCTAAAGGATGTCGATTTCAGCGGGCTGCCTCCGACATGGGTCTTTGCTGCCGAATGTGACCCTTTGGCAGACGACGGGCGCGATTATGTGCAGAAGTTGCAAAACGCAGGATGTCACGCGCAATTCCAACTTGATCTAGGCCTTGTTCACGGTTGGCTACGCGCACGGCATTCGGTCCTTCGTGCCAAGACCGCCTTCGCGCGAATCATTGATGTCCTGAACGCCGTTCGGCGAACGTAAAATATGCGAGGGCTTTCAGCAATTGGCTTCGGGTGCTGTTTTCTGCACAACTTCGAACAACCTTGCTTGGCCCCGGCCCGCATTTTTTGACGCGTAAAGCGCTTGATCGGCATCGCTGAGCATTTGTTCGGGCACCGGAACCTTGTAATCGGTCGAGACCGTAATGCCGATGCTGGCAGAAATTCGGCAGGATTTTCCGTCATACTCCATAGGCTCGCTAAGACGTTTCACGATCCTAGTGGCGATGCGTGTCAGCGCGCGCGAGTCTGTTAGCGTCGAAAATAGCAACACAAATTCATCCCCTCCGACTCGTGCGACAGTGTCGGTCTTGCGCGTTTCCTCCAATAATGAACGCGCGACCTCGCGCAAAACATGATCCCCCGCCGCATGGCCAAGGCTGTCATTTACCGCCTTGAAAAAATCGAGATCTATGTGCATCAGGCCAAATTCCTGACCTTGATTGATCGCGGCCTCAAGCGAGAGATCGAGGCCGCGGCGATTGCGCAAGCCTGTCAGCATATCGGTCAGCGCCTGAAGTTCGGCGATATCGCGCGCGCCTTGCAACCGCAAATTCAACTGGCGCAATTCTTGTGTGATGGCCGTTTTGGCCTCGACGAGGTAAAGCAATTCCATCGCCAAATCGGTGACCGCGAAATCAGCATCGGTCAGTTCAAAAGCCGAGACCGCATCAATCACCCCGATCCCAAATGACAGATTGATCAAAATGCCATCATTGCCCGGCAAAGGCTGGGCTATGCCGCGCAATGGTTGCGCGCCCATATGATACGCCGCGACCGAAAGCCGGTTCCCCGCCCTTCGGCGCAGATCATCTATCGCCAGAACCCCCCCCGGCCTGCGCACTTCGAATACGTCGAAAAACGCCTTACCAACAATAGGATCGCCGCCAAAAACTTTCGCCAATGTCGGTCCGACAGATTGGATTTCCCCCACATCTGAAAGCCAAAGATGCATTGGCATCAAACGACCCATCGCGGTGGTTTCAATCGAAACAGAGACGTCTTTCCCAGATTTTTCCATATCTAACTCACACGCGCAGTCAGATCGAACCGCCGGCCTTCCGCAAAACGTGCTTCCAACAGTTGAATCGACACAATTTCACCAGAAGGGCCGCTGCCAAGATAATCCAGCAAAACCAAAGCCCCATAGTCGTCAGCCATCGAACGCAGCAAACCCATCAACATGTGGCCCACGCCTTTTACAGGGAACTCGCAGCGCAGGGTGAAATAGTCGGGGGTTTGCTCGAACAACTCCAGCTTTGGCAAATCCATATCGGGCAAAGCAAGCTGCCCCCGTCCGCGCATATCTTCAAGCGAATGCAGAAAGTCATGAAAACTGACACCGCCAAAGCGCAGCAACCGGCGCAAAGCTTCGAGGTTTTTATGGGCGACCAGATACGTCCCCAAATCCTCCAACAGCGCCTCGCGCGGTCTGTCCAGCACTTTTACCGCTGCATCTAAGACAGCATCAGTCTGCTCTGTTGGGTAGGTCAGCATGGGTTCAAAGCTGTCAAACCCCAGGCGCGCTTCACGCGATATCGCGGTCCAACGGCTGGCGCCGTAGGTATCGCGTAAAAAACACTGAAGCGATCTGTTGATAAGACCATGCATAGCCTGAACCCTTGATTATTCGGGTAAAGGTTAAGGGCAGGTGGTTAAGAAATACCAAACGCGCTAAGAATTTCAACGCATCAAGCGCACACCCATAAATCCACAAGCAGTTGCGCGGGGCCAATGTAGGCGAGGTCCCCTTCCAGATCAGCGCACAATCGCAAGTGTCAGCCTAGCCACCGTGCAAGTCCTGCGTGGCTCAAACCCCGCGCCATTTTGGTTGGTCACCAGATTAGAACA
>JBLIGH010000208.1:0-6169 GCA_047636855.1 Pseudorhodobacter sp. | reverse complement strand
AATACGGTTTCAAACAGTTCCTGATGGTGAAAAACCGCGTCAAACGCCTCGGTTACCGCGCCATCGCGCGTTGAAATGCGGGGCGCGCGCGCATGGCGTTGGCATAGCTGTTCAGCCGCTCTTGCATCAGCGGGAATTGCGCCGTCATGGCCCAACTAAGGCAATGGGTCAGAATGATATCGGGCACAGTCATTTGCGCCCCCATCAGAAAGGGACCTTTGCCCATGCGGGCGACCAGCGTCTTTTGGCTGCGCTCAAATTCCCATTTCAGACTGTCTTTGATCCCCGATTGCCGCAGTTCCTCGGGCAACACGAAAGAATGGCGCGCCGCCATCCACAAGGCGGCATCGAATTCATCCAGCAGAAATTGGGTCAGGCTGTCTTGACGCGCGCGGTCCAATGTTCCGGCGGGATAGGTGAATTGCCCATGTTTATCGGCCAAATACTGCACAATTGCGGTCGAATCGGTGATCAGCACGCCGTCTTCAATCAGCACCGGAACCTTACCTGCCGGGTTGACTGAAACGACGCCCTCGGATCGCGGTGGGGCGGCGATATGCTCGAACGCCACGCCCAGTTCTTCCAGCAGCCAGATCACCCTGGCGGCGCGGCTTTTGACAGTCCCGATGACGGTGTACATCACGCTTCCTCTGGCTTTGGGTCGGGCTGCGGGCTTGGCTCGGGGGCAACCTGTATCTCATCCATCTTATGCGCTTGCGCCAAAGCTGCAATCAAATCTGCACGCGAGACCAGACCGACCAAACGGGCTTCGTCCAGCACCGGGATTGCTTGCTGCTCGCCCTGCGCCAACAGATCGATCAACACCCCCAGCGGTGTCGTTTCGCTGGCGGTAAAGGCGACGGTGGCCATCACGTCGGTGGCGACAGGGGCCGTCACCTCGCGACCTGCGCGCAGCAAGCGTGATATCACGCCGGCCTCGGGTTTGGTTTGCGGGTCATGCAAAATGCGCAGCAGGTCTGCCTCCGAGACAAGCCCCTGATAAATCCCGTCGAACCCAATGACCGGCAAGGTTCGCACGCGGTGTTCGCGAAACAAGGCCGTCACTTGCGTCAAGGGCGTGCGCGGGTGCAGCGTTACCACGTCTCGGGTCATGATCTGCCCGCAGGTCACGCCATCAAACAAATGCTCGGCCGCTTGTTTATGCGCCTCATCGATCAGCAAGGCGAGGTCGGCCGCGCCGATATTGGCATCCAGACCCAAGCGCTGCAAAATCTCGGTCAAATCGGCAGCCGCCATCATTGGGCGCAAGCCGGTCGTGCCCTCGACATGTGGGGTATGTTCTTGGGGTTGGCGGAAAGGATAGACCCGGCCCGTCGCCCAATTATAGGCGGTGGCCACAAGCAAAAGCAGGATCGTGTCCATCATTACCGGCGAAAATACGTAGGAAAATCCAATTTCGCGCACAGAATCGGCGGTCAACACGGCGCCCAACGCCACGCCAGCGGCGGGCGGATGTGTGGCGCGCAACAGCATCATTGCAATCATCGCCCCCGTGACCGACAGGCCCAGTGCCAGCCAAGGTTCGCTGATCGTCATCACAACCGAAACACCGATAAAGGCCGAAATGCCATTGCCCATCAACGCAGACCAAGGCTGCGCCAAAGGGCTAGAGGGCACTGCAAAGACCAGCATCGCAGTGGCCCCCAAGGGCGCGATCAACAACAAAGTCGGGTCTGGCCCATCACCGATGGCTGGCGACATCGTCAGGCGCACCAAAAAGATACACAGCGTCAGCCCAATCCCCGCCCCAATACAGGCCCGCAGCATTTCGGCCAGCGGCGGCAGCGAGACCGCAGGGCCAAGCGAGCGTAAGATCTGGCGCCATTCGCTCATCTGCGCATCATCGCCAGCCGGATCAATGCCCGCTCCATCACCGCCATGGCAGGCGCGCGCGAGGTGGACCGTAAGGTCAGATCGGTTTCGATCAGCAGCGACAGAGCAGCCTCAAGTCGGTGCATGCCCCAATTCGAGGCTTGGCGCTGCATCGTATCGCGCCGCGGGCCAAAGATGCGGGCCTTCAGAATGCCGGATGAAACGCCACCCGGATCAGAGGCCGCGATATGCAACGCCCGAAAATGGCGCAGCGCATTGATGCAAAGCGTCACGGGCAACACACCTTGCCCTTCAAGCCTGCGCATCAAGGGGCCGATGTCGGCGGCACGCTGATCGGCGGCAGCGGCCAACAGATCGTCGACCTCGGCCTCGATTGTGCCGGGGGCGCAGGCGGCAACATCGACGGGGTCCAGCGGCGTGCTGTCACCCCATTTATACAGCACGATCTTTTCCAGGGTTTGGCGAAAGTCACCAGGGTCAAGCGCCCGGGCAAGGGTGGTCAGGTCGGCCATAGCGGGGGCAGAGATCGCAGATAGCCCGGCGCGCTTCAGCTCTGCCTCGATCTCGTCGCGGGTTGGTGGATCGTCGTAAAGCCCGATGCAAACCGCATGGGGTGCTGCCTCAAACAGCCTTTTCAGCGCCGATTTCGCGGTCAGCGCCCCAGCTGTCACCACGATGACCGCATCGCCTTTTTGCCATTCACGCAGCGCGTCAGAGACCAGCGGCGCCAGCCCGTCGGCTGCATCCTCCAAAAACGCAACGCGCGGGCCGGGAAAGAAACTGACGGCCCGCATCGCATCTGACAAAGCGGCACCGTCTTTGCGCGCCTCGGCGGCGGGCAGGCGCGTCAGGCGCATCTCGGCCTCGCCTTCCGGCCCAATCATCGCGGCAATCGCCTCTTGGCGTTTCAAAGCCACCCGCATCGGGTCGGCGCCATAGATCAAAAGCCCCGCATTCGCCGGGTCGGGTTGCGCAAGGTAACGCGCGGCCTGAACCCCTTTGAGGTTCATCCCCCGATGGCCTTCGCTTGGTTGCCCGCCCATTGACCCGAGGTCGCAAGCAACGTGCTAATGATCTGATCGGCCAGAATGCGCATCAAGCGCAAGGCCGCGTCTTCTTCGGCGGCAAGCCCGGCCACAGTCGACCCCGTCGCAGAATAAGAGGTGAAGCTAGACACTTTCCCGCCGGTCAGTTTTTTGCCTGTCGCCAAATCGGTCAGCGCCCATTCGACATTGCCGGTCAGGTTAAAGCGCGTCACCGCATTTTCGGTTGTGATCGCAACCCCCAACGGGTTCAGCCGGATCGCATAGCTTAGCCCAAAGCGCGCGGGCTGCGGTGGGCCTAGCCGTTGTTCCAGCCGTTTGACCAGATCAAAGGCGGGCTTATCCATCGGCTCTGCCACCTCGACAGAATTTTGCAGCACCGTACCTGCCCCACCCGGCGCATAGGCCGGGGTGAAGCCGCAAGCGGCCAACGCGCCACTGGCACCAAGGCCGAGGAACAGACGACGTCTAGATAACAACATTGATGATCCGCCCTGGAACTACGATCAGCTTTTTCACCGGTTGCCCGGCCAAGTATTTCACCACAGCATCATCGGCCAGCGCCAGTTTTTCAACCTCTGATGCAGGCATATCGGCAGGCACGCTGATTTCCGCCCGCCGCTTGCCGTTAATCTGGATTGGCATAATGATTGTGTTTTGCACCAGCATCGCCGGGTCCGGTTTCGGCCAAGCAGCCTGTGTTACCAGCCCCGCGCCGCCCAGATGCGCCCAGATATCTTCGGCCAAATGCGGCACCATCGGGCTCATCAACTGGGCAAGCACGCGCATCGCATCGCTCATCGCGGCTTTGCCTGCTTTGGCTTTGCTGATCGTATTGGTGAATTCATAAAGCTTTGCGATGGCCTTGTTGAAGGCAAAGCCTTCAATGCTGCGGGTCACCTCGTCCATCGCACGGTGCGCCGCGCGCGCCAGATCATCCTCGCCCTCGCCGGGACCGTCCGGCATCGCGCTGATACGCTCGCACAGGGCCCAGACCCGGTTCAGATGCTTGTAAGTCGCCTCGGCACCGCTTGCCGTCCATTCCACGTCCCGCTCGGGCGGGCTGTCGGACATCACGAACCACCGTGCCGTATCCGCGCCGTAAGTCGCAATGATCTGCATCGGATCCACGACGTTTTTCTTGGATTTCGACATTTTGATGATCGGGCCAACCTCGATCGGCGTGCCATCGGCAAGCTGAGGCCCTGCGTCGCCGCGCATCACGTCTTCGGGCAAGTGCCAAATCGGGCGACCATCGGCAGCCCGTGTCGCATAGGTTTCATGCGTCACCATGCCTTGCGTGAACAACGCGTTGAACGGCTCGATGGCCTTGGCAGGCAAATGACCGGTCTTGTGCATCGCGCGCGCAAAGAAACGGCTGTAAAGCAGATGCAGGATCGCATGCTCGATCCCACCGATATATTGATCGACGTTCATCCAGTAATCGGCATCTTCCGCAACAGTCGGGGTCGCGGCATGCGGTGCCGTAAAGCGCGCGTAATACCAAGAGGAGTCAACGAATGTATCCATCGTGTCCGTCTCGCGCCGTGCAGGTGCACCGCATTTCGGGCATGTGCAGTCGCGCCAGGTCGGATGACGGTCCAGCGGGTTGCCCGGAATGTCAAAGCTGACATCATAGGGCAGTTCCACCGGTAGGTTTTCCTTGGCTTCCGGCACGACACCGCACGCCTCGCAATGGATCACCGGGATTGGGCAACCCCAATAGCGCTGGCGGCTGACGCCCCAATCGCGCAGCCGGTAATTGGTGACGCCGTGGCCAACGCCCTTGGCTTCGCAAACCACAATCGCCGCATCGACGGCTTCGGCCCCGGTCTGTACCGCCTCGCCCGCAAAACCAAGGGTGTAGTGCACTTTTTCGGTTTTCAACGGCACATAGGCCTCGGTCAGGGGCACTTCCTCGGCCCCTTCGGCACAAAAAACCGATGGGATCGGCAAACCGTATTTGGTCGCAAAGTCGAAATCGCGCTGATCATGCGCCGGGCAGCCAAAAATTGCCCCTGTCCCGTATTCCATCAGCACGAAATTGGCGATGTAGACCGGCAGCTCCCAAGTCTCATCAAATGGGTGGCGCACCCGCACGCCAGTATCCAAGCCGCGCTTTTCGGCCTTTTCCAAGGCCTCCTCGGACGTTCCGATCTTGCGGCACTCGGCCACAAATTCAGCAACCACCGGGTCATGCCGCTCCAGATACTTGGCAAGCGGGTGATCGGGCGAGATCGCCGCAAAGCTCGCGCCCCGCAATGTATCGGGCCGCGTCGTGTAAACCTCAATTCGGTCAAACCCATCCGGCGCATCAACGGTCGAGAAGGCAAATTGCAGCCCGCGCGACTTGCCGATCCAATTGGCCTGCATCAGCCGCACCTTTTCCGGCCAATCCTTAAGCTCGTCCAAGGCATCCAGCAATTCCGCCGAAAAGTCCGAGATCTTGAAGAACCATTGCGTCAGTTCGCGCCGCTCCACCGCAGCACCCGAGCGCCAGCCTTTGCCGTCAATGACCTGCTCATTGGCCAGCACAGTCATATCCACTGGGTCCCAGTTCACCACCGCGTTTTTGCGGTAAACCAACCCGGCCGCCATCATATCGATGAACATTGCCTGCTGCTGACCGTAATACTCCGGGTCACAGGTGGCAAACTCACGGCTCCAATCGATCGAAAGCCCCAGGGGCTTCATCTGCGCGCGCATGTCTGCGATATTGCCATAGGTCCAGTCTTTGGGGTGGCCGCCACGCTCCATCGCCGCGTTCTCGGCCGGCATCCCAAAAGCATCCCAACCCATCGGATGCAGCACTGAAAACCCGGCGCTCGACTTGTAGCGTGCAACCACATCGCCCATCGTATAATTGCGCACATGGCCCATATGAATGCGCCCCGATGGATAGGGGAACATCTCTAGCACATAGTATTTCGGCTTCGACGCATCCCGGTTGGCGGTAAAAACACCAGCCTCTTCCCAGGCCTCTTGCCAACGGGCTTCAACAATAGCGGGATCATAGGGCATAAGATGGGCCTTTTCGCGGGATCAACAATCACGCGCAGTTAACCCGGCACAGGTCCGAAGGTCCAGAGACCCTCGCACTATTCATCTGTTCGAAAATATCCTGGGGGTGCGGGGGCTGGCCCCCGCCGATGCGGTCTGTGCAGGGCGCAGGACCCCTCAAACGGTTCCCGCCACCCCTGCTGCACATTAATCCTTAAAGTTTGCTGTCGCGAATCCGCAACTGACGCGCCCGTGTCAGGATCGCATCTTCT
>JBLIGH010000207.1:0-6177 GCA_047636855.1 Pseudorhodobacter sp. | reverse complement strand
AAGATAGACTGCACCCGCGGCCTTGCGCATCGAAAACAAGGTCGCTGAAGCGGCCAATATGGCCCCTGCGCCGGCAAGGGAAACGGTCATGGCAATCAAAGCGCCAAGCGAAACGCCTGGCACGATTGCCAGCCCGGAACGCTTCCCATCTTTGATCGCGTGGGTGACGGTCAGAACAATATTGGGTCCCGGAATAAGGACCACAATCGAACTGGCGAGCGTAAAAGCCAGCCAAGTCTCAAAGCTCATTTGATGATCCCCCCCGATCTGGCGTCTCCGCCAGAGGACATGGCAAATACCATTTTGGAAAGGCACCATATTCGGGATGATGGTTTTGCTTGAGGCTCAACCTGATGATTGATGTAAAAGAAGACGGGTTGCATTCACAGGCCAACGATCAAGCCGTCAAAATACGGCACCCGTTCACCTGGGGTTTCATGTCATCATCGCATAACGCCCTGCGGGGTCGGTTGCGCGCGATCCCGGCGCACCGATACAGGTCGTGGGTCCCGCCTTGTTTGTGCGACCCGTTCAGTTCAATGTCAGCCTTTGTCAGTATTGTAGCGATCAGAACAAAGGTGGTGGTATGCGCATTTTGCTGGTGGAAGATGACGCAGGCCTCGGCCCCGCAATGCGCGACTATATTGTGTCCGAGGGACATGTTGCCGATTGGATGGAAACCGTCGCCGATGCGCAAGCCTGCATGTCGACAGTGCGCTACGATCTGATCTTGCTTGACCTCAATTTACCTGATGGGCTTGGCCTCGACTTGCTTCGCACTGCCCGCAAGGGCGGTGATGCCACACCGGTTATCATTGTGACGGCCCGTGACAGAATTACCGAACGTATCGAGGGGCTTAACGCCGGTGCGGATGACTATCTGGTCAAACCCTTTGATCTGTCAGAATTGGCAGCGCGGATCGGGGCCGTCGCGCGGCGCTACGGCAAAAACCCCAATACGGTGATAAAGATCGGCAATCTGGAAATCGACATCCCGTCGCGCAGCATCAAGGGGGAGGCTGGCAGTATTAATCTGAGCCAACGAGAATGGATGATTTTCGAGGTTTTACTGCAACGGCGCGGATCTGTCGTGTCGAAGGGTAAGATTGAAGAATGCCTCTATTCCTTTGATGCCGAAGTCGAAAGCAATACCGTCGAGGTCTATGTCAGCCGATTGCGCAAGAAGCTGGGGCACGACAAGATTGAAACCCTGCGCGGCTTTGGGTATCGCCTGATGCAGACATGACAAATCGCACCGACAAAGTAACCCCAAAGGCCCGTAGCCTGCGCAAAGAGCTTTCGCTTGGGCTGGTTGCGGGCATAGCGATCCTGTGGCTGTTCGGAATTGGCGGTGCGATGCTTTTGTTTCGGCTCGAACTGACAGAGCTTTTCGACACGACATTGCAGCACACCGCAGAAACCATTTTGCCGCTTGCCGAAGCGATCATTGCCGACGGTGCCGTGGTCTGCGATAATTCGACACCCCCCGGTTTATCAAACGAGGATTCAATCGAGTTCGTTGTTCGAAATAGTGACGGCACGATCGTTCTGAAATCACCACTGGCTGACGTTACGGCCTTTCCACAGCGCGCAGCGACCGGGTTTTCCGAGACCGATCACCTGCGGGTTTTCGCCGTGACAAATGATGCGAACACCTTGACCATTCTGGCGGCGCAACCTCTGTCAGAGCGGCGCGAGGTGCTGCGCGATACATTTGTGGCGCTACTGGTTCCTTTGCTGATCTTGCTGCCTGCCGTTGTTGCTGCAACGGCCTATTTGATCAGCCGCAGCCTGCGCCCGGTAGATCTGTTGTCAAATGCAGTTCAGGCGCGCGGGAGGATCGATTTGTCACCCTTGGCCGTGGTGCAGCTCCCTGCCGAATTGCTGCCAACCCAAGATGCCATCAACCTGTTGCTAGAGCGCCTTTCGCGCGCGCTTGAAGCCGAGCGCAGTTTCACCGCCGATGCCGCCCACGAGCTGCGCACGCCCATTGCGGCCACGATGGCACAAACCCAGCTTTTGATCGCCAAACTGCCGCCCGGTGACATCCGCAGGCGTGGCAAAGCAATCGAGGTTGCGCTGAAACGGTTGTCGCATCTGTCGGAAAAGCTGTTGCAGTTGGCGCGTGCTGAAGGGGGTGGTGTTCTGGCGGCAAAACCACAAGATCTTGCGCCCTTTCTGGTTATGGTGATCGATGATTTTCGTCGTACGGATCAGGCCTTTCGGCTGCGGATAAGCCTGCCGCATCAGGGCACAGCGCCGTCACCGATGGACCCGGATGCCTTCGCCATTCTCGCGCGCAATCTGATTGAGAACGCTTTGACCCATGGCGACGCTTCCGCGCCAATCGATATCGTGTTGCTGCCTGATACGACGCTGATTGTGACCAACGGTGGTACGGTTGTCGCACTCGACAAGATGGCACGCCTGACCCAACGCTTTGAACGGGCAAATTCGCGCCAAATAGGGGCGGGGCTTGGGCTGGCCATCGCAGATGAGATTGCCCGTGGTGCAGGGCAACGGCTGGATCTGACCTCGCCCGCGCCGGGCCGCAAAGACGGGTTTGAAGCGCGGCTTTGCCCTGCAATTTGACAGGTCCGTAACCCCTTAGCGCGTTCAGCCAGCTGTCAGGTGCATTGTATAGGGTCGTTCTGAGATCAGAATTTGGGGCGACGGAAGTGACAGGCAATACAATTTGGCTAAGCGTTGGATTCTTGGGTCAAGCCCTGTTTTCCGGCAGATTTCTTGTGCAGTGGATCGTTAGCGAAGCCCGGCGGGAAAGCGTGATCCCCGTGGCATTTTGGTGGTTTTCGATCACTGGCGGCATCACGCTTTTGGGCTATGCGATCTGGCGTCAGGACCCGGTGTTCATCACCGGACAGGCCTTTGGTTTGTTGGTCTATGCCCGCAATCTGGTCTTGATCAAACGTAAGTCTGCGCAAGACGATACTCATTTGAAGAAACCGGCTACCGCATGATTTTACGCTTTTTGCAAAGCCGTCTGGCTTTGGCTGTCGGGCTGTTTGCAATGACGGCCGTCGTGCTTGTTCTGCTGCGCCCAATCTTGCCGATTGACGAGACCCGCTATTTAACGGTGGCATGGGAGATGTGGCAGGGCGGATCTAAGGCTGTGCCGCACCTGAACGGCGATATCTACAGCCACAAGCCACCCCTGCTATTTTGGCTGATTAACATCGTCTGGCTGGTCACTGGCGCAAGCGAATTTGCAGCCCGTTTGGTGGCACCTGCGTTCGGGTTGATAAGCATTCTTCTGACCGCCCGGCTGGCCCGCACGCTTTGGCCCGATGCACCGGACCGTGCAGGGTTTTCAGCGTTGATCCTGGCGACCGGGGGCGTATTTTTGCTGTTTGGCTCGACGACAATGTTCGACACCATGCTGACAACGGCGGTGCTGGCCGCGATGTTGGCGTTGCTGGCGATGCGTCGCGCGCCGGGGGTGATGCCTACACTTGGCTTTGGCGCTGCCTTGGCGCTTGGGGTGTTGGCCAAGGGTCCGGTCATTCTGGTACATGTGATCCCGGTTGCGTTGATGATGCCATTATGGGCCGACCGCCCCACGCGCGCGGGCCTTGTCAGGTGGTACCGCGACATCGGTCTTGGTATTGCAGTCGCTTTGGGTTTGGTCACGATCTGGCTGGGACCGGCGCTTGTTCTTGGCGGCGAGGAATACCGCACCGACATCCTTTGGCGGCAAAGTGCGGGTCGGATGGTGGCATCCTTCGCACACGAGCGGCCATTTTGGTTCTTTCCGGCACTTTTGCCGCTATTCGTCTGGCCTTGGGGTTGGAACCGTCGCGGGCTCGCAGCCCTCGCGCCTCGCGCTTTGTTGGCCACAATGCCTTCGCGGTTTGTGGCGCTATGGGCAATATCGGCGCTGACCGGCTTCAGCCTGATCAGTGGCAAGCAGGTGCATTACCTGCTGCCGGCCTTGCCTGCGGTGGCCCTGTTGCTATCAGCGATGCAGCCCAACCCTGCACCAATATGGCGCAAGCTTGTGCTGCTGCTTCCGGTGCTGGCGCTGTCTGGTCTGGCCGTGGCTATTTTCATCGGTGCAGTGCCCCAGACGCAGGTCAATGGCGCGGAAATGTCGCTCGCGACACTGGGCCTGACGATAGCGGTTGCGATTGCTTTGGTCGGTGTGGTGCTGCTGATCAGGTCCGCTGTTCTCGCAACAGCCATCGTTGCCCCCGTGACGCTGTTGGTGCTGCATCTGGCGCTGACCCCGATGATTTGGGGCGATTTTGACCCCGGTGCGATTGCGCGCGTATTGGGCGAAGATCAGGCCAATGGCGTTGCGACGACAGATGATAAATACGCGGGCGAGTTCAGTTTCGCAGCGCGTCTGCAACAGCCCGTGACCGTCCTGAACGGGCCAGTGGCGCAAGACGCTTGGGTCAAAGCGAACCCGGGTGGTATCTTGATTTCGCGCAACGATCAAAGTGACCCGACGTTGACCCTGATCCTTCATCGCGACTTTCAGGGCAAGGGTTACCGTCTGTACCGCGTCAAACAAAAGGCCCAAACATCCCCCGCTGAAGTGGCCGGGCTGTAAAGATGTAATCCTTCACGGATGCGATATTACCGGCAAAATCATGCTCATTGCGAAGCCGCTGAATACCTGCTTTGAGCTGTGCGGCCCTCACGTGCGCTATTGCGGTTGATGATCGCCAGCACTGTCCCTTCAACGTTCAGTGCGATTGGTCGTCTGAGCGTTGTGACAATTTAAGCTCGGCGATGGATACGCGAAGGTCGTCGATCGTGTGGCCAATCTCAGCCTTGGTGATAAAACCTTGATGCTCCAACGTTTCCTCAACCGCCCTCAACCAACACTCAAAATAACGGCTTTCAACCAAATGTGGGTCGTGGTTTTCCGCCCCTTTTTCCATCTCCGCAATGGCAACGGCAAGCCGGGATTGGAACTCTGTCCAAAAAAGTGACCCTCTTTCACCAAAGCCACAATCAATGCAAAAACCCGCGCTTGCCAAGGCGTCTGAAACAACTTGGCACCCGAGGATATCCCGGGAATCGTTGCGCGCACCTGTGCGATCACATCGCGGTGACGGTCAATGGCGTTCAAGGTAGGCCTCCCACAGATCAACATAGAGGCGTTGGTTTTCTTCAGCGTCAGCACCCCAAAGGCTGCGGGCGTCAAACTCAACGGTAGAGCAGTGCTGCGGGCACGGCCCCAGCTTTGCTGCCACCGCATCCGCAAATTGGAATACGCCCAGATCTTTCACGATTTTGCCAATCCGATTTCGGACGTAGCGGGGTACACGCGTGTGGCCCGCCGGGCAGTCGACGCCGACACGAACTGTCTGCCCCACGTTGAATTTCGCAGCAGAACTTTGCCCGGCAAACGAAAGTGCGGCCCCTGCCTTGGTGTCTGCGATCAATTCCTTTGGGGTTACAGCCGGGTGGCTTTCCTGAACTATATCAAAGCGCTTTTGGCCTGTCACAAGTTCTTCGCAATCGACCAGCCCTGCCTCTTGCAAAAGGGTTTGAACACCGATGACCCATTTCTCGAAATAGTCCCGATTTAAGTAATCCGCTGGCGCGATCCGTTCAATGGAATGGCGATGCTCGTCGGCGCAGAATGGCACAGACCATGCCAATGCTTCGGTCAGGGCAAAGGCGCGTTTTTGCCAGTCGTGGGTAAACACGGTGTCTTGTTCTAGCGGGACACGCCCGAACCCGTGCATACTGCCCATATCATGAATGCCGTCCATTCGGTTCTCCTATACCAACGCGGTGCCGATCATCCCGTTCCGGGTCACAAGCGATGCAAGTTGATCGGAGGTCATCATTTCGGTCCCTTCGGGTCGGCGGGGCAGGATCAAATAGCGTATTTCGGCTGTGCTGTCCCAAACACTTACCCGAACAGTCGCGGGCAGTTCCACGCCAAATTCAGTCAAAACAGACCGGGGTTCGCGCACAACACGAGACCGGTAGGCGGCACTTTTATACCATGTCGGCGGCAGGCCAAGAACGGGCCACGGATAACAAGAACAAAGTGTGCACACGACTATGTTGTGCGTGTCATCCGTGTTTTCCAATACCCGGGTATGTTCACCCTGAAACCCGCTGAACCCCATACTGTTGATTGCGGCGGTGCCATCCGCCAACAGCTGACTTTTGAAGTCCGGATCGGTCCAAGCC
>JBLIGH010000206.1:0-6186 GCA_047636855.1 Pseudorhodobacter sp. | reverse complement strand
CAAAATGGTACTGTGGGGCGACACCCCGCCTTCCGGATCATCGCGCAACGCAAGATCGACAGTTCCGGTGCGCGACGCCTACAGGAATTTCTGCGGATCGAGCGTGGCATAACGGTCTAAGGGCCGCGATCTTTTCACGGTAAATCAGGTCCGGCCGGGGCGTTTGCGTGCAGCCCGGCCGGAAGCAGTTTAGACGCGCACCAGCGCCTCGTAATCTGTCGAGACATCGCGGGTCAACTGACCCACCTCAAAGTTATAATCACCGATTTGACCGACCGGGGTAATCTCGGCGGCGGTGCCCGTCAGCCAGCACTGCTGCATGGCTTCCAGCTCGCCGGCCTCGATCCGCCGCTCGTGCACGGTGATGCCCTTGTCTTTAAGCATGCCAATCACGGTTTGCCGGGTGATGCCATCCAAGATACCATCGGCCAGCGGCGTATGCACCTCGCCATCCTTCACAAAAAAGATATTGGCCCCCGTCGCTTCGGCGATATAGCCGCGATAGTCGAACATCATCGCGTCCGAGCAGCCTTTTGCCTCGGCTGCGTGCTTTGACATGGTGCAGATCATGTACAGCCCGGACGCTTTGGCGGCATGCGGGATGGTTTCGGGGCTGGGGCGCTTCCACTTGGCGATATCCAGTTTCGCGCCTTTGAATTTCGCATCGCCGTAGTAATTTCCCCATTCCCAAACGGCGACCGCCAAATGCATCGGGTTGCGGCTAGAGGCTACGCCCATATCCTCGCCTGCACCGCGCCAAGCCAAAGCGCGTACATAGGCATTGGTCAGCCCATTGGCCTGCAATGTGGCCTCTTTGGCGGCCTCAATCTCGGCCACCGACCATGGCAACGGCATGTCCAACAGCGCGCCAGAATTGCGCAACCGTTCAGAATGCTGAACCGATTTGAAGATCTTGCCATTGTAGCAACGCTCGCCCTCAAACACCGCAGAGGCGTAATGCATCGCATGGGTCAGAATGTGGACATTGGCCGCGCGCCAATCCACCAATTTGCCATCCATCCAGATTTTGCCGTCGCGGTCATCATAGCCAGCCATTTGCGGTTCCCTCTTGTGTATTTGCAAAAGTTGCGCGAAATAAGTCCGTAACGGACATAATGTTGCGCTAAATCGCAATTGAGCTAGCAGTTGGTTCTTGGAAAGTCAACAAGGCTGACATAAACCTGATCGAAAGCGAAGAAGGAGAGCCCGATGGTTCAGGCACCCGCGTCCCAGATCAGTGGTGAAACGCTGCTGTTTTTGACGGATGAGCAATTGCGCAAAGGCATCGAGGCGATGTTTTTTGCCTATCGCGGCTTTACCGCAGACCCGGACCGCATTCTGGAAGGGTTGGATTATGGCCGCGCGCATCATCGTGCGCTGCATTTCATCCATCGCAGTCCCGGCACGACGGTAAACAACCTGCTGACCATTTTGGGCGTGACCAAACAGTCGCTGAACCGCGTGCTGCGGTCGTTGGTCGAGGATGGCTTGGTTGAAAGCCGCATCGGTCGCGCCGATAAGCGAGAACGCAATTTGTTTCTGACCCCCAAAGGCGCAGAGCTAGAGCGCGGCCTGTCAGATGCGCAACGGGCCCGGATGCGGGCCGCTTACCGCGCGGCTGGCCCTGCGGCGGTGCAGGGGTTTCGACAAGTTTTAGAAGCGATGATGGACGTAGAGGCCCGTCGACAGTATCAAAGCCTAAAGGAGACAAATATATGATCCCAGATCTTCAGGCTCATTTGCTTGTCGTCGATGATGACGAGCGTATCCGCGGGCTTTTGCAAAAGTTTTTGATGCGTCACGGTTTTCTAGTGACGATTGCGCGGGATGCGGCGCAAGCGCGGCGGCTTTTGGAAGGGTTGGATTTTGATCTGATCGTGCTGGATGTGATGATGCCCGGCGAAGATGGCATCGCGTTGACCCGCGAATTGCGCAGCCGCATCACGGTACCGATCTTGCTGTTGACTGCGCGGGGCGAGGCTGCAAGCCGGATTGAAGGCCTAGAGGCGGGCGCGGATGATTATCTGGTCAAGCCGTTTGAACCCAAGGAATTATTGTTGCGGATCAATGCAATTTTGCGCCGTGTTCCGCAGGCTCAGGCCGAAGCTGGCCCCAAGGTGCTGCATATGGGCGTGGTGCGCTATGATCTGGAGCGCGGCGAGTTGTGGCGCGGCGCAGACCCGGTCCGGCTGACAGCAACCGAGGCGCAGTTGATGCGGATCTTTGCGGCACAAGCCGGACAACCCGTCAGCCGCGAAACGCTGGCCGGGGATTTGAACCGGGGCGATCCCGCTGATGAAAAGCTTGGTCAGGAACGCGCGGTCGATGTGCAAATCACCCGTTTGCGGCGCAAGATCGAATCCGATCCAAAGCAACCGCGATATCTGCAAACCGTGCGCGGTGCCGGTTACATGCTCGCACCAGACTGAAGACGCCAAGGCCAGCCCGGCGAGAAACCCGTTTCCAAGCAAACCAAAACTGGGAGAAAAGCGATGTTGTTGAAGCCAATTACGATGGTGATGCTTACCTGTACATTATGTTCTAACGCGGTTTTCGCGCAGCAATTGGAGCATTGGGGCCAATCCGATTATTGGGAGGTCAAGATTGACCCGTCACTCGGAAACGGTTGCTTGATCCAAGGGGAATTCGAAGACGGCTCTTTGGTTCGGATCGGTTTGGACCGGACAACGGGTTATGGCTATGTCACCGTTTTCAACACGGCTTGGGGTGATATCGAAGAGGGGGCAATCTACCCGCTGGAATTCACGCTGGATGGCCAGGAATTCGAAGGTCAAGCCAAGGGGATGTATCTGGAAGACGTGCCGGGTGCGGATATCGAATTTGATAATGTGGATTTTTTTATGTCGATCGCGGAGCGTCAGACGATGACCATGTATCATGACGGCTACGAGGTTTTGTCGATTGATCTGACAGGCACAATGGCCGGGCTGGACGCTGTGATGGAATGTCAGGACGAACAAGGATAAAATGGCTGGCGCGGCTGGCCTTCTTTTGTCGGGCGCGCTAACAGGTTTGGCATGGTAACGGCCCTTTACACACATCCCGATTGCGATGCGCATGCCTCGCCGCCGGGGCACCCCGAACAAACCGCCCGTTTGGCGGCTGTGGCAGATTGTTTGGCGGCGATGGACTTGCTGCGGATCGAAGCGCCTTTGGGCGAGGCATCCGACATTTTGCGGTGCCATCCGCAGCATTATATCGAGCGGGTCAAGGCGTCGATCCCCACCAACGGCTGGTCGCATATGGACGGCGATACCTATCTTGCACCCGGATCCGACCTTGCTGCCTTGCGGGGTGTCGGCGGGGTCTGTGCTGCGGTGGATCTGGTGCTGTCGGGCGGGGCTGCGAATGCTTTTGTGGCAACGCGCCCGCCGGGGCATCACGCCGAAACCGAAACCGCGATGGGGTTTTGCCTGTTTGGCAATGTGGCGATTGCGGCCATGCGCGCCTTGGATCATCACGGATTGTCGCGCGTGGCCATTGTGGATTTCGATGTGCATCATGGCAATGGCACCCAAGATTTACTGTGGCACGAGCCGCGCGCGTTGTTCGCCTCCAGCCAGCAAATGCCGCTTTATCCGGGCTCGGGTGCGATGTCCGAAACCGGCGCGCATGGGCAGATCGTCAATCTACCACTGCGGCCCGGATCGGGTAGCGCCGAGATGCGCCGTGGGTACGAAGACCATATCTGGCCGCAAATTGACGCTTTTGCCCCCGAACTGATTCTGGTTTCCGCTGGATTTGATGCTCATGCCGATGACCCTTTGGCCAATCTGATGTGGCACAAGGCGGATTTCGCATGGCTGACTGAGCGGATTTGTGACCTTGCCGACAAGCATTGCGCTGGGCGGGTGGTTTCTGCGCTTGAGGGCGGTTATGATCTGGAGGCCTTGGCCGATAGTGCGGCGGCGCATGTGAACGTTTTAAAGGAACGCGGGATATGACCGATAAACCTGTAGCAGAAATGACGTTTGAAGAGGCGATGTCGGCGCTAGAAGGCGTCGTGTCGTCGCTAGAGCGCGGCGAAGTTCCGCTGGAGGCCTCTATCGCGCTTTACGAACGCGGGGCTGAGTTGAAAAAGTATTGCGCCGATAAGCTGGCGAAAGCCGAAGAACGGGTCGAAATGATCCGCGCGCGGGATGGGCAGGCCGTGGGCACGACCCCGGCTGAAGGCCTTTAGCCGCTTTGCGCCCGTAGCATAAATTCAGGTGGTTTCTGTGACGCCTCGCCCTTTTGAAACCGTTATAGCGCAAGCGCGCGAAACCGTGACTGCCCGGCTGTCTATTGCATTGGCAGGGCTGCGCGGCCCATTGCCCGAGGCAATGCTATACGCGACCAAGGGCGGCAAAGGCTTGCGCGGCTTTTTGGTTCTGGAAACGGCGCGGCTGCATGGGATTGCGGCGCAAGCGGCGGCACCGGCGGCGGCCGCGATCGAGGCGCTGCATGCCTATTCGCTGATCCATGACGATCTGCCGTGCATGGATGATGATGATCTGCGGCGCGGCCAGCCCACCGTTCACCGCAAATGGGACGAAGCAACCGCCGTGCTGGCGGGCGATGCGCTGCAAGCGCTGGCCTTCGAACTGGTGTGTCAGGCGGAATGTTCGCCCCAAGCGCGCGCCGCATTGGCACTGTCACTGGCGCAAGCGGCGGGTGCGCGGGGTATGGTCGGCGGGCAGGTAATGGATATTGCCGCCGAAACCTGTGCCATGCCGCTGACACTGGCCCAGATCACCGCTTTGCAGGCGGGCAAGACCGGCGCTTTGATCACGTGGTCGGCCATGGCAGGCGCATGCATGGCCGCAGCAGACCCGACCCCGCTGCGCAATTACGGCGATTGCATCGGGCTTGCCTTTCAGATCGCCGATGACATTTTGGACGTGACCGGCGATGCCGCCAAGGTTGGGAAACGTTTGCAAAAGGACGCAGAAGCTGGCAAGGCCACCTTCGTATCGCTTCTGGGGCTTGATGCCGCAGGCCAACGCGCCAAATCGCTGGTAGTAGAGGCCTGTGACCACCTTGCGCCTTATGGGGCAGATGCGGAAAATCTGATCGCTTGCGCGCAATTCATTGTGGCGCGGGAAAGCTGAGGACATAATGCCAGATCGGCCGAAAACCCCGCTACTTGACCGTGTGACCCTGCCGTCCGATCTGAAATCGTTGACGGACCGCGAGCTGCGGCAATTGGCAGATGAATTGCGCGCCGAGACGATCTCGGCAGTGTCCGTGACGGGTGGGCATTTGGGGGCAGGCCTGGGCGTGGTGGAACTGACCGTCGCTTTGCATGCCATCTTTGACACGCCCCGCGACAAGATCATCTGGGACGTCGGGCATCAATGTTACCCGCATAAAATCCTGACAGGGCGGCGCGACCGCATCCGCACATTGCGCACCGAAGGTGGCCTGTCAGGCTTCACCAAACGCAGCGAATCCCCCTACGACCCTTTTGGCGCGGCGCATAGTTCGACCTCTATCTCGGCTGCATTGGGCTTTACCTGTGCTGCTGCATTGGGCGGTGATCCCGGCGATGCGGTCGCGGTGATCGGCGATGGCGCGATGAGCGCGGGCATGGCGTTTGAGGCAATGAACAACGCGGGCCATCTGAAAAAGCGGATGTTCGTGATCTTGAACGACAATGAAATGAGCATCGCACCGCCAGTGGGGGCGCTCTCGTCCTATTTGACACGGCTATACGCGGGCTCGCCCTATCACGATTTGAAGGCGGCGGCCAAAGGCGCTGTCAGCTTTTTGCCAGAACCGTTTCAGGAAGGCGCACGCCGCGCAAAAGAGATGCTGAAAGGCATGGCCGTCGGCGGCACCTTGTTCGAAGAGCTGGGCTTTTCCTATGTCGGCCCGATCGATGGTCACGACCTAGACCAGCTTTTGCCGGTGCTGCGCATGGCCCATGCGCGCGCGACGGGGCCAATGCTAATCCATGTCATCACCAAAAAGGGCAAAGGCTATGCCCCCGCCGAAAGGGCGCGCGACAAGGGCCATGCAACCGCGAAATTTGACATGCTGACAGGTGCGCAGGCCAAAGCCGTGTCCAATGCGCCAAGCTATACCAAGGTCTTTGCGCAAAGCCTGATCGACGAGGCCGCACGCGATGACAAAATCGTAGCTGTCACGGCGGCAATGCCGGATGGCACCGGGTTGAACCTGTTT
>JBLIGH010000205.1:0-6200 GCA_047636855.1 Pseudorhodobacter sp. | reverse complement strand
ATTTGTCGGATCAGCTTCAAAGGCCTGCGCCAAAACCTCGTTGGCCCGTGCGCGTGCGGCTGCAAGATGACCGACCGTAATGGCGCGCTGGGCACGGCCATCCGCATCAGGGCTTGCGGCGATCTCGGCCAAAATCCCGGCCAGCAGCGCTTTGGGGTCTAAGATGGCCGCGACTGGCAGCAACAGATCATCAAAGCTGACCCCCGGCTGACTTGGAAACGGAAGATGTGCCGAGGGGGTTGCGGGCGACGTTAAGACCGCAGTGTTGGGCATAGGAAAGCCGTTCTTTGAATAAGTGGCGCAGCTGGGTTAGAACCCAGCACCGCCAAAGCTGCGGGGTGCACTGTCAATGACCACCACCTGATTGTTTCGGATCTGGGCCACGGCCAGACCACGCTCATTGGTGCCATCGCTGCGCAGCCGGAAGATCCCAGTGACACCCACAAAGCCAGAGCCTTGCGTCAAAGAGGCCGATGTCAAAGGGCTACCGCGTTTGGCCAAGGCCCCAATCGCTGCGATACCATCATAGGCAAGTCCTGCGATTGGGTGCGGCGCTTGACCGTAAGTCGCCTGATAGCGGTTTTGAAACTGGGTGTACAACGTCGGGTCTGGCAGCGCGAACCAACCACCCTGAACCCCCGGCAAAGCCGCAGTCGCCGCTGGAATATCCCAACGGGTCAGGCCGATGAATTGTGTGACCGATGGGTCAATCCCATTGTCACGCAGCATCTGGGTCAGCAGCGGCAAAGATCCTGCCGTATCCGCCGTCATGAAGACTGCATCGGCGGCGGAACTGCGCACTTGTGCGGCGATCTGTGGCGCAGATTGCACGATGCCATTTTGCGAGAATTCATGTCCGATGGTCCCAACGACAGAACCACCGGCATTTGCCACGCCGCGTGCAATCGCGTTGCGCCCGATTTCTTCTGACGGTGTCTTGCCATTGACGACCAAAATCTTTCGTTTGCCTTGGCGCACCGCATAAGAGGCAAGCCGATTGGCCGTGTTCTGAAAGGTTGGCCCAAGCACAAAGACGTTGCCGCCTGCGATGTCGGTGTTGTTGGAAAAGCTTAGTACGCTCACGCCGCGGCCCGCAACCGAAACGCCGGCGGCATTTGCGGCCTGGGCAAAGACCGGCCCGAGGATGATTTTGGCGCCCTCATTGACGGCTTGCACCGCTACGGCGCTGGCCTGCGCAGGATTGCCGGCTGTGTTATAGACCCGAAGATCGATCTTGACGTCGCCAAGATCCGCAATTGCCAACCGAGCGGCGTTTTGCAGCGACTGTGCCAGCAGTTCTTCGCCCGCCTGACCTGACCCACCTGGAACCAAAAGCGCGACCATAACCGTTTCGCCGCTTTTGACCGCTGGCCCGGCGATACCGACGGGTTGGCAGGCCGCAAGTGCAAGGGCTGCAATCATAACAGCCGCACGAAACAGCGATTTGGGCGCATTTTTCAGAATCAACAACATGAGCTTCCTCATTCCAATGGTACTACAGACCAGTTAAGCCTATGCGTTTAACGCTATGAAGTAAACTTTGGAAGGGAGCGCGCAAATGAGTTCCGACAGCATCAGTGGCGGCTCGGGAAATGGCGGCACCACGCGGTTTCGCCCGGATCCAAGACCATTGCCACCGGGCCTCTATTTCGTCTCGACCCCGATCGGGGCTGCGCGCGACATCACTTTGCGGGGGCTTGATATATTGGCCACTGCCGATGTTTTGGCGGCAGAAGACACCCGAACGCTGCGGCATTTGATGGAAATCCACGGCGTAGCGCTTGGGGATCGGCATGTGTATGCCTATCACGACCATAATGGCGACGCGATGCGCCCAAGATTGCTGCGCGCGCTGGCCGAAGGCAAAACGGTGGCCTACGCTTCAGAGGCGGGGACGCCACTGGTCGCAGATCCCGGTTTTCAGTTGGCCCGCGCGGCCATTGCCGAGGGATTTGCCGTGCTTGCAGCGCCCGGTCCTTCGGCGGTTCTTGCCGCACTGACCGTGTCTGGTTTGCCATCAGATCGATTTTTATTTGTCGGCTTCCCTGCATCGGCCGCCGGGGCGCGGCAAAAAATGCTGGCCGAATTGGCGTCCGTTCAGGCGACATTGGTGTTTTACGAATCACCCAAGCGCGTTAGCCGATTCTTAACCGAAATGGCGCAAGTCTTGGGCGAAGACCGCAACGCAGTAGTGTGCCGCGAGCTGACCAAACGATTCGAAGAGATTTCGCGCGGCACCTTGGGCGAATTGGCCGCATCGTTTTCGGGTGTCAAAGTGAAGGGCGAAATTGTGGTCTTGGTCGATCGTGCAGCCCCTGTGCGGGCTGATGCAGCGAGTTTGGATGCTGCTTTGAGTGCGGCCTTGCAAAACGCATCGGTCAAAGATGCAGCCACAGAAGTTGCGGAAAAACTGAACTTGCCACGACGTGATGTCTATCAACGCGCCTTGCAACGCGCGCGGGAAGAGGAAAGTGAATGACGGGTTTGGTCTCTTATCGCTCGGGTCTGGCTGCGGAAGACGCGGTTGCGCGCCATTACACGCGATCGGGCCATTGTCTGGTTGCAACCCGGTGGCGCGGCGCGGGTGGTGAAATTGACCTGATATTGCGCGACGGCGCTTTGGTGATTTTCGTTGAAGTTAAAAAGGCCGCAACCCATGCCGAAGCGGCGATGCGACTGTCATCGCGGCAAATGGCACGTATCTATGCCTCTGCCGCGCAGTTTCTTGCGGGCGAACCGGGTGGGCAAGACACCGAAAGCCGCTTTGATGTGGCTTTGCTTGATGCGCAGGGCCAGATCGAGATCTTGGAAAATGCTTTCGCGGCCTGAACAGTTTCGTGATCGCGATTGCAAGCGCGCCGCCCATGCGTCAGATAAAGGCATCACAAAAGGGGATGCTCATGGGCCTGAAAGTCGCGCTGCAAATGGATCCGATTGGATCGGTGAATATCAATGCCGACAGTACGTTTAGCATCGCGCTTGAAGCGCAGGCGCGGGGCCATTCGCTGTTTTTCTACACGCCCGATAAATTGGCCTACCGCGAAGGCCGGATTGTCGCGCGTGGCTGTGCGATCGAGTTGCGTCACGAAATCGGCAATCATGTCAGCTACGGCGAAGAGGTCGAGGTTGATTTGGCCGATTATGACGTGGTTTGGCTGCGCCAAGATCCGCCCTTTGACATGGGCTATATTACAACCACGCATTTGCTCGAGATGATCCACCCCAAGACTTTGGTGGTGAACGATCCGTTCTGGGTGCGCAATTACCCCGAGAAACTGCTGGTGCTGCGTTTCCCCGATCTGACACCGCCCACGATGATTGCACGCGACCTGGCCACGATCCGATCCTTCAAGGCCAAGCACGGCGACGTTATATTGAAACCGCTTTATGGCAATGGCGGCGCGGGTGTCTTTCGGCTTGATCGCAATGATCGCAATCTGGCCTCGTTGCACGAATTGTTCACCGGTTTCTCGCGCGAGCCGTTGATTGTGCAGAAATTTTTGCCCGATGTGGCTAAAGGCGATAAGCGCGTCATTTTGGTGAATGGCGAGCCGGTCGGCGCAATCAACCGTGTGCCTGCCGAGGGTGAAACTCGGTCGAATATGCATGTTGGCGGGCGGCCAGAAAAGATTGGCCTGACCCCGCGCGATCTGGAAATTTGCGCAGCCATTGGCCCCACTTTGCGCGACTCCGGTCAGGTTTTCGTGGGCATCGATGTGATCGGCGATTACCTGACCGAGATTAACGTCACCTCGCCCACGGGCATTCAGGAGTTGGAGCGGTTTGACGGCACCAATACGGCTGCGAAAATCTGGGAAGTGATCGAGGCGAAACGGGCTTGATCTTGCGGTTTCGGCTGCACCTTTTAACGCTGCTTATGCGTCTTGCCGTTAAACCTAGGTTGGCGAGGACGGCCACGCCACAGCAAGCACGGGCGGATCTTGAACGTGGTGCGCGATGGTTTCGCGCGCCACCCTTCTTGCTGCATTTGTCGGGAAAAGGGGCTTTGCCGCTTGACCAGATCAGCATAGGCCAGCCGCGCGAAGATGTCGTAGTTTTGTATTTTCACGGCGGCGCCTATCTTGCTGGCAGTCCGAAAACCCATGCGCCAATGTTGGGGCGGCTGGCTAAGCTGACCGGGTTGCGCATCATCGCACCTGCCTACCGGCTTGCCCCCGAACACCCCGCCCCGGCGGCTTTTAACGATGCTTGCACGGCCTATCACACGCTGATGACACAGGGGTACCGGGCTGATCAGATCATCCTTGGCGGCGATAGCGCAGGCGGCGGGCTTGCGCTTGCACTTTTGTCGCAGCTTTGTAAGGACGGCTTGCAACCTCTTGGCTGTTTTGCGTTTTCCCCTTGGACGGACCTGAGTTTGACCGGGCGAACGTTGCAAGACAATGCGCTGAAAGATCCGTTGCTGCCGGTGCAGCGCATCGTCGAAGCCGTGGGGTTTGTCCAAGGCATGCTTGGGGCTGATGACCCGCGCCTCTCGCCCCTTTTCGCCGGTTTCCCAGACCCGCCACCCGTGCAGATCCATGTCGGCAGCACCGAGATTTTGCGTGATGACAGCCGGCGCATGGCCGATCACCTGCGCGCCTGCGGTGGCGAGGTCACGCTTCACGAAGTCCAGGGCGCGCCGCATGTTTGGCCGCTGTTTGACGGTTATATCCCAGAGGCGCGTACGAGCCTGCGGCTGGTCGCCGATTTCATTGCCCTTAGGATTTCATCCCAGTTGCCAGCCGAAAACTGACCGCTTCGGCGATATGGGGCTGGCGAACCTGCGTTGCACCGTCCAGATCGGCAATGGTGCGGGCCACGCGTAAAACCCGATGATACCCGCGTGCCGAAAGGCCAAATCGTTCGGCCACTTTGGCCAAAAGCGCGCGGCCAGCCTCATCCGGTGTGGCGATTTCCTCTAGCAGGGCGCCTTCCGCTTCGGCGTTGACGCGCACATCCGGGGTTTCGGCAAACCGCTTGCTTTGCACGTTGCGCGCGGCGGCAACGCGCGCCGCCACCTCGGCCGAACTGTCGCCAGAGGTAGGCAGTTCAAGATCGGTATAGGCCACTGGTGGCACCTCTATCCGCAGATCAAACCGGTCCATAAGCGGGCCAGAGATGCGGCTCAAATACTCTTCGCCGCAAATGGGTACCCGAGCGCAGGCACGGGCTGGGTCCGTTAAATAACCGCATTTACAGGGGTTTGCGGCAGCTACCAGTAAGAACCGGCATGGATAGCGCACATGGGCATTGGCGCGGGCCACGACGATTTCGCCGATTTCAATCGGTTGACGCAGGCTTTCCAACACGGCCCGGGGAAACTCGGGAAACTCATCCATGAACAAAACGCCATTATGCGCCAGACTGATCTGCCCCGGCTTTGCGCTGCGCCCACCGCCGACAATCGCGGGTTTCGAGGCGGTGTGATGCGGCTCGCAAAACGGGCGCGCACGGCTGATACCGCCTTCACACAACAGCCCCGCAAGCGAATGGATCATCGAGGTTTCCAGCGCCTCTGTCGGGGAAAGAGGGGGCAGGATACCGGGCAGACGCGCCGCTAGCATGGATTTTCCCGACCCCGGCGAGCCGATCATCAACAGATGGTGCCGCCCGGCGGCGGCAATTTCCAACGCGCGTTTCGCCCGTTCTTGACCCTTCACATCACGTAGATCGCGAAAATGGGGGGCGTGGGCCACTTCGCCCGCTTCGGCAGGCGTGATTGGCGATTGGCCGGTATAATGGCGCACAACCTCGTCCAAGGTTGCGGCCGCCAAGACTTGCGTCGCGCCGACCCAAGCCGCTTCGGCCCCACAAGCACGCGGGCAAAGCAAGCTTCGGTCTGCTTCGGCGGCAGCCATGGCCGCAGGCAATGCGCCAACAACCGGCACCAACCGGCCATCCAGCGACAATTCCCCCAGCGCCACGGTGCTTTCCACGGCATCGCGGGGGATGATTTCAAGGGCTGCGAGCAGTGCCAAAGCAATCGGCAGATCGAAGTGAGAGCCCTCTTTCGGCAGATCCGCCGGTGAAAGATTAACCGTGATGCGCTTGGAAGGAAGAGCGATCGACATCGCCGAAAGGGCGGCGCGCACTCGTTCGCGCGCCTCAGACACCGCCTTATCGGGCAGGCCAACAATCCCGAAATGAGGTAGGCCGGGCGAGACGGCGCATTGCACTTCGACAATGCGTGCCTCGAC
>JBLIGH010000204.1:0-6223 GCA_047636855.1 Pseudorhodobacter sp. | reverse complement strand
TTCGAGCCCCAAGTCACACGTTCGCCTTTGGCAAAACATCTGTATCAATGGCGATTAAGGCTGCTGAGTCTTGTTTTGAAAACCCGAGTTTACGGCACAAGTGCTCTGAGCCTGTGTTACCTTTCTTGATTGGCGTAAAAAATCGCTTGAAACCGTGACGCTCATGCATGGCGACAACGGCATGCGCGCCCATTAGGAGCGCAGCGCCTTGCCCTCTTCTGTCTTCGCGCGTGGCAAGCATTCCCCAATATGCCATGTCAGACCTTGCGTGGCTGTCGTGGAAATGTCCTACGGATGCAGCCGTCACAAATATCTGACCGTCGCTTTCACGGGCATAGACGCAAACTGCGGGTTTTTGGGTGCCACGTATAAACGATTCCATTGGAAGTGACGTGCCATGTTTTTGCGTGAATTCATCTAACGCCTTCAAGTCAGAGCTGCTTGTATCGACAGTTACAAAAGCAATGTCATCGGAGGCGAGCAATGATTTAGATGCGATAATTTCGCGTGCAGTCTTGATCGTGGCTTGGCCGCTGGTCCACATCTCCATGCGATCAGTCGAAAAACCCAATTCCTCCAAAGACAATTGAAGCTTGTCTGCCTCGCTCGTGGGAACAAAATCACAAAGGGCTACCCCTACTAATTTCGCGAGCGAGACAATAAGCGTCAACTCCACAGCCTGCCCACCGTCGAGTCCAACCGCACGACCATGAAAGCAATACCTTGGATCATCCTTTAGAAGGGGCCAGAGCAAATCGGATTTTGCTTGGACATATCCGAAGAGCGGCCCTCCGAAATACTCATTTCTTTGCTGTGCCATAGACTAAAATGCGACCACTTTTCTTGGGCTGTCAACAAAATCTTGGAGTAGTTTTGTTGCTTTGTCTTAACCGATTTTCCAGCTATCCAATCTATTTCCAAATCTAGGGGATGCAGCAGGGCAATTGCCGTTGCGTCAGCACTCCCGACCTCGGTGCAAGGCGCGGCGAAAGTCGGCAGCGAGCCCAAACCTACCAGAGCGGGGCGGCCAGCCAACTGACTGTCCAAACGCTGCCAAGGCTCAGGCAGGCACTAGGTTCTGGGACTGAACACCTAGCGCCAATGGCGACATTCGGATCGAGTTTTGCTTTCTGCATGATAAACTGATAGACAAACTTCGTAAGCTTGTCATTCGGAACAAGCCTTTGACATAAAATTGAAAACAGCCAAGGGATGCCGGATGTTAGGATTTAGTCGGGTCGCAAGGCCCTTCGTCATACTATTGCTTGTACTCATCGTGACTGGCTGCAAGTCACCGAATGATGGAGCCATTGGCAGGACGACCGAAAGTTCCGCAGGCTTTGTCAGTGACTTTCCGTACAACCCTCTAGTCTATCACATGGATCTTTCAATTCTGGCCTACCAGCTTTATGCGCAAAGCCTCGTTTGGCCATTCGATCCATATTATGAAGAGCTTGATGTCGGCGATGGAAATCGCGATGCCATGATTGCCAAAGTCCAACGCTGGGCCACTTCGCAGGGAACTGCACAAGTGTCAAAGCGAGGTGGATTTGAATCCTACCGAGGGCCAGGCAACCTGAATGGTTTTGCCAACAACGCGGCGCATGACCCGATCCTTTATGACTACAGCCTGATTTATCCATGGTCCAATGCGTTGACCAACGCCTCTGGAAAATGGACAGAATATCTAACCCCTAAAAGCATTACGGACAAGATCACAGATGTTCATGTGTGCTATCGCCCCTCCGGAACGCCGGAAGGTACGGTAACAATGACCCGTATCGAGGCAAAGGCGAAAATCAGAACCCGCAGCGGAGACACGCTTTGGGTATTTGAGGGTGGAACGGGCGATAAAGGCGAGCCGGGACAACCCGCGTCGCAAAGCCTAATGGGGTTCATCCTTCTGCGCAGCAAGGATGGAGGTGGCTATGATGCACATATTTCTTTTCGTGGTAGTCGTAGCGGCTCTGCGTCCCGAGCAATCAAAGAAGCCCTAAGCAGCCGTCGCGCAAATGGTAATCCCGATTGGATCACTGATCTTGGTTACAATCGCATTACAAGCGGCGCTGGCGGCGCATTGATCAGCACGATTGGACAGGTTCATCGAGGCTTTGTAGAAAGTACGCGCTCCATTTTACCAAACCTGATGCATTGCCTTGCGAAAGCCGCTGATCAAAAACGCGGCGTTCGTCCGGAGTCGATCTATGTGACCGGCCATAGCCTTGGTGGGGCGTTGGCGCAGAGCTTTGTAAGCGCTGTTCTGATGGGCAACAGATACGGGCCTTCTGGCAAAGGCGCAGATATGCCGGTTGAACTAAGGGAGTGGCCTTGGTCAAACCTCAAAATGATAACATTCGGGGCACCCCGGGCAGGCGACGCCGAATTTTCAAAGGCGCTGACTGTGACGATGCTGCAATCAAAGTGGTTTTCGACGGCTTTGAACCCAATAGACACTGCGGCACTGGCGCCAAATGATGGCTCAATCGTGCCACGGCTGTTGGATAGCGCCCGCCCCGTTGGCTTTCGCGTGCTGAATTCGAAAGACCCAATCACAACCCAAAAAATTGCGGGTGGCAAGCATGTTGGGCAGACAATCTATGTCAACAGGCCCCGCCTTTTGGATCTCGTTTCTCGGCCTGATTTTGGTGCTCATGAACAAAGCACAATCCGTGATGGCATGCTTAACAATCTGGGTGATCCTAGGATTCCGCAAATTGCGATGCGGTACCGTACGATGAGCGAGGTGAACCCCTCTTATGGAGAAGGTGCTAGAGGAAGCCGACGCGAAATGACGAAAATCACCGCATCGCTGTTGAATTATTATGCGACCAACAGAACTTGGTTTGATTTAGCCGCTTTCAAGCGCAATATCGCGCTGCGCTTCTCAATCTCCGATCAACAATAGAGCGAATTCCAAAACTCGGAAGTAGGACCCAATTTGGCTCGCGGCCAATAGCAGCAAAGTATAAGGTTTGTGGCTGCTGTTATCGTGAGATGCAGCGGCGACAAATCTGACAAGGAGGAAAGCGCGGGTTGCTTTCGGTGCTATGGGGATTGTGGGTTACGGCTGCGGTGATCGATGTGCAGGGCGGCCGATTGCGTGACACCAAGCAGTGGGAATGTGTTGATTTCCCCAACGGAAGTTGGCCGATTGATCTCCCTGCGTTCCGCGACAGGCCTGTTGCAGCGCATGTTTTGAGGAGGTGGCCGCACTGACTGGTCCGGCGTTTTCGCAATGAAGTGCCGGGTTTGTTCGTCGTATCATGCGGCGTCCTCCCATGGCGGCGCTCGGGATTGAGGAAGCTGGCCGCGCAAGAAAGTCTCGATGATCCTCATCGCGCCACCGCATTTTGGGCACGGCTGATGGACATTTAGATCGACGGCATCGTCACTTTCTCCCTCGACCGACACCTGACCGGGCTCCGGCATCTCATTGAGTAAAGACCTGATCTTTGTAATCCTGTCGCGGCGGATGCCATTTGCGACGGCAGGGTGAAGACCACATGGAAGTAATCGCGCATCCCGCGCAAATACATCGTCTGCGTCTTCGATTGCAGCCCCTTGATCTGCATGTCTTCGAGAAAACGACGGCGCAAAGCCGGTACATATTGGTCTGACATTGAAACCTCCTGTCGTCAGATTGAGAAGGTCTCAATCGTCCAACAGGTTCGTCAGTTTGCAAAATCACTGCGCTCCGATCAGCGCGTATCACCCGCAACAAGCGCCAATACCGCGAGAGCGGTTTCGTCCTCGTACCGCCTAGCTGTCCTTGCTGAATAACACCATGCATAGCCGCTTCCGGCCCATTAGCCGACCTTGAATCCCGCCCACCTGAAAAATAGAGCAGCGGACAACTTCCCTGACACAGGGGGGGATACGGAGGTAATTCTATCGATAGAGGCGGCGCATTTCGCTTGGCCACCTATGTTGCTCGGGAATGCGCACCGGCGGGCATCGCTCAGTAAACTACAGACCCACTAGGCGTTGGCGTGACCTGCATATCTTCAACGCAGCCGCGATCTCCGTGGCAGCGTTTGATCGGCCATAGGCCTGTTCAACCCGGCAGCATGTGCCCCCAAGCGCTGGGAACGGGGTCTTCAAAGACACGCCGTTCGCAAAATGTTTTCCGGGGGTGGCGATGCCCAAATTTGATCTATCCGACGCGTTTTCCTTGAACCCAAGTTCCGCGCAACACGCCGGTTTGTGCGACGCGCGCAACGCGAATAATATCTGCCCGTGCGCCCAGCGTCAGATGACCCCGATCCGGTAGGCCTACGGCTTCGGCGGGGGCGGCGGTTACGGTGCGCACACCGCGCGCGACATCGCCCCACAAGTCACCCAAAAACAGCGCCGCCGACAGCAGGGCCGACGGGACATAATCGGAAGAGACGATATCCAGAAGGTCGGCTTCGGCCAGTTTTTGGGCCGCGACATTGCCCGAATGCGAGCCGCCCCGGATCAGGTTCGGCGCACCCATCATCACTTTGACACCCTGCGCGCGGCAGGCCGCTGCGGCCTCGACCGTGGTGGGAAACTCGGCAAAATGTGCGCCGTGCCCTGCCGAGATCGCCACTTGCTCGGCGGTTGTGTCATCATGGCTGGCCAGCACGGCGCCAAAGCGGCGCGCTTCCGCGACAGCGGCGGCCTCATGGGCCGTGCCAAACTGGGACGAAAGCGCGATCTTATTGGCAATATGGGCCTCAAACTCGACCTCGGACAAACCGTGCTTGCCACAAACATACGCGCGAAGCTGGGTTATGTCGCGGAACTGGCGCTGGCCGGGCGTATGATCCATCAGGCTGACGATGCCGATGCGATCCTCGGGACCGAATTTCGCCAGCTCTTCGATCAAGGTCTCGGAACAAACCTCGGCACGCAGGTGTAGGAAATGGCTGATCCGCAGGGCACCTTTGCTGCGCAGATCAAGAATTTCATCGGCCAATTGCCGTGCATATTCGCCGTAATTGAGCTTGGCGCTGGAGGTAATAGAGCCGACCCGCAGCGCATCAAACACCGTCGTGATGCCAACGCTGGTCAGTTCGGCGTCATGGGCGATGATGGCGCTGGCGTGGGGCCAATTGACCTTTGGGCGCGGCTCCATATGACGTTCAAGGTTGTCGGTGTGCAGCTCGATCAGCCCCGGCATGATCAAATCGCCCTCGCAATCAATGGCACCTGTAGGAACGGTGTTGCCTTGATCGAGTGCAATGATCTTCCCGCCTTCGACGCAAATCGCACCTTCGATCACCTCATTGGGCAGAACCAGCATGGCATTGGCAAGAACAGTTTGGGGCATCGGTACGGCTTTCGTTGTGAAGTCTGGATTGGAATGTCAAAACACTGTCACAGGGATGTGACGAAATCGGGATATCGGCGACAACTATGGACCAAATGAAACGTTATGCGATTTATTATACGCCGCAAGCTGGGGCTTTTGCTGCGGCTGCCGCCGCTTGGCTCGGGTGGGATCTGGCAGGCGCGCGACCCGTTGCGCAGCCCAGCCCCGATCTGCCGCGCCCATTGGCCGAGGTGACAGCCGTGCCGCGAAAATACGGGTTTCACGGCACGATCAAACCGCCGTTCCGTCTGGCGGATGGTGTCAGTTTCACGGATCTTGATGAAGCGGTGGCAGGCATGGCGTCCGGTTTGAAGCCGGTTGCGTTTCCGGCTTTGCAAATCATCAATCTGCATGGCTTTCTGGCACTGGTCCCGCAAGGGGACCCCGCCGCTTTGCAAGCGCTGGCTGGCGAAGTCGTGCGCGTGCTTGATCCTTACCGCGCCACCTTGACCGAAACGGAAATCGCGCGGCGCAGGCCCGAACGGCTGACGCCGCGCCAACGCGATCTGCTGGCGACCTACGGCTATCCCTATGTCATGGAGGAGCTGCGCTTTCATCTGACGCTTTCCGGCCCTTTGTCGGATGCCGAGGTGCCCGTTGTCACGCAAGCCGCCGCTCAACATTTCGCCCAAACTTTGCCGCAACCTTTCCGGTTGGGGGATCTGAGCCTGTGTGGCGAGGATGATCAGGGGCGCTTTCATCTTTTACACCGTTACGCCCTGATGGCCTGAAGCAGGCGCTGGATGCCTTCGGCGGGTGTGCCGATGTTTTGCACATCGATCACTGCGATGCCTGCGGGCAGGTCGTAGCTGGCGCGCGCGAGCCGGGCCTTTATGTCGTCGCGGCTTTCGCGGCCACGCAGGGCCAACCGCTCTGCCAGCACAT
>JBLIGH010000203.1:0-6227 GCA_047636855.1 Pseudorhodobacter sp. | reverse complement strand
GTTGCGGTGTATGACACGCCCTTTTGGCGCGACGCAGGCCTGTCAGGCGACGCAACCAGCCGCCGAGGCCCGATGGTTGAAATCCACGACGCATCGCCTGCCAAGGGCGGTCCATACGCGCTTTTTGGGTTTATCGGGGTGCCCGCGTCGTCGCGCAAAGACGAAGCGCTGTTGCGCATGCATCTGCACCAGCAATTGGTGCGCCTGTTTGGACCAAAAGCCGCACAGCCCCCCGCGCTTTTTGTCAAGGATTGGGCGTTCGACCCACGCACAGCAACAGCCGATGACCGCGCCCCAGCCTATGCACATCCGCAATATGGTTTGCCGCATGCTCTGCGCCATCTATGGGATGGCAGGCTGCTGTTTGGTGGCACCGAAGTCGCCGCGACATTTGGGGGTTATCTTGAAGGGGCATTGGAAGCGGCGGACAGCGCGTTCCAAAGCTTGCAGGGCTGAGAAAGGAGAAAACAGATGTCGATCGATACCAAAACAGCGCTGCTGAATTGCGCCGAACAAGCCGCCCGCAGGCGCGGGTTTGACGGGTTCAGCTATGCTGATCTGGCCGAGGGTGTCGGCATCCGCAAGGCCAGCATCCACCATCATTTCGCGACCAAAGCCGCCCTTTCTGTCGCGTTGATCCAACGTTATTCGGCATATTTTGCAACGGCTTGCGCAGACATCGAGCAATCCTATGCGACCGGGGCGGCACGGCTTCGGGCCTTGATCGGGCTTTACCGGCAGTCGTTGCAGGACGGTAAAAGCCTTTGCCTATGCGTCGTCTTTTCCACCAGCCGCGAAAGCTTGCCCGCCGAAGTGATCACCGAGATCAGCCGTTTTCGCCTGATGAGGATCAGTTGGATCGAAGCGGTCTTTCGGTTGGGCCAAAACGATGGCAGCATTGGCGCTGTTTCAGACCCAAAACGGGAAGCCGCCGCCGCACTTGCGCTGCTTGAAGGCGCCCAACTTGCAGCGCGGGCAGAAGAAAACATGGCGCTTTTCGAGAACGCGATGTCCCTGTTGATGCGCCGTATCTAGGGGCCAATTGCCCGCCATCGCAGCATCCCGTACGCAAGACGCACAAGGTGAAATTCAGGTCGGACCCCACTTAGGCCGCGCTCCACCACCAATGGCCGTCGGGCAAGCCGGTGGGGCGGGACACGGCACCTGTAGCGTGCTTTTCGCGAAGGGATGCATCCAAGTCCTCGTCATCCGGGATCAGCTCTGCCATGGGTAAATGCGGGCTGTAAAGTTCCTTCAAGGCCTCCAAAGTGCTGCGCAACTGCGAGATAATCGGCCAATCCTCGGCCTGTGCACCAGACGCCAAGCGGGCACCGATCCGGTCACTAAGATGATAATCCAAAAACGGCAGCGCGGGTTCCAAGATATGCGCCGAACCAGCCAGAAACCGATCAAGGTTTTCGGCTTGCGCCGTGGCTAGGCCTGACAATTTGCCCAGATAAAGCGTGTAAAAAGCGGCGGTGAAGGGTCTTGCGGCCTCGGGCCTTGTTTGCTGATCTGCCATCAGCGGCAGCAATCGGTTCAATTCTTCCAAAGTCTCGTCAATACTTGCCATAACAGATGTCCTTGCAAAGTGTTTACGCTTTCCCAAAGCCATCAGACGGGCTTGGGTCAGTTGGAATGGCCCAAGCCTCTTGTTGGGCTGCGGGGCGTCTTTGCGGCCGAAAAAAGGCCCTTGTTGAATGTCGCACGTGCTAAAATATTCCCCGCAACACTGCGGGGATAAAAAAAGGATAGCGTCAAGTTGGGGCTTGGCAAAGGATTATTGTAACAAGGCCTTTGCCTGCGCGCCTTTCAGCCGCGTTGCAGCTTGACCGGCTCGCTGCGGCACAGCTTCAAAAAATGCGCCATAAAGGGTTTGGTCGCGTCTTCGTCGCGTGTTGCGGCGTAAAGCCGTTTGGTCACGGTTTGCGGCCCAAGCGGGCGCGTTACATAATCGGCATGGCTGCGCACTTGGCGCAAAACCCAATCGGGCAGCACCGCAACCCCGCGATTGGACCCGACCAGCATCAAGATCACGGCCGTCAATTCCACCGCCCTTGTGCCGCGTGGTTCAACCTTGGCCGGGGTTAAAAGCTCTGAGAACACATCCAGCTTATCGCGGCTGACCGGGTAGGTGATCAGCATCTGATCGCGAAAATCCTCGGCCTCGATCATCTCTTTTGCGGCCAGCGGGTTTTGCGCCGAGGCCACAAACAACGGATGATAATCGAATAACGGGTTGAAAATCACATTGGCCAGCGCCACCGGGTCGGACGAAATCACCAGATCCACGTCCTCGCGTTGCAAAGCGGGCATGGCATCGAATGCAAGGCCTGCGCGGATGTCCACATCCACCTCGGGCCAAGCGTGACGGAAAAGTTCCAGCACCGGGAAAAGCCACTCGAAACAAGCATGGCATTCGATTGCGATGTGTAAACGCCCGATTTTGCCCGAGTGCAAACCGCGGAACTCTTCTTCCAGCGCGTCGATCTCTGGCAAGATACGTTCGGCAAGCCGCAGCATTCTGAACCCGGCCGCAGAAAGCTTGAGGGGTTTGGAGCGGCGGACAAAAAGCTCTACCCCGGCTTGATCCTCCAAACCCTTCACCTGATGGCTCAGCGCTGACTGCGTCATATTCATCATGTCTGCAGCACGGGCCAATCCGCCGGCTTGATGGATTGCGCGGATGGTGCGCAGGTGGCGGAACTCCAGATGCATTATGTGGTGATCCTCATATTGATCATTAGTATTATGAAATTGTCTCACAATAGGGAATCGGCGACAAGGGTCCTCAGAGCAGGAGTATAATAATGTCGAAGACACCGAAGATTTCTTTTGAGTTTTTTCCGCCCCAGACTTTGGATGCGTCCTTTCGGTTGTGGGAGGCGGTTCAGCTTTTGGCACCGCTGTCCCCGAACTTCGTTTCGGTGACTTACGGCGCGGGCGGCACCACTCGGAAACTGACGCATGAAGCCGTTGGCGCGATCACCAATAATTACGGGCTGAATGTTGCCGCACATCTGACATGTGTTGATGCGACCCGCGCCGAGACGATGGAAATTGCCAAAGCCTATTCGGCGGCAGGTGTTAGCGAAATTGTGGCCTTGCGCGGCGATGCGCCCAAAGGCAGCGAACGTTTCACAGCACACCCCGACGGGTTTGCCTCGTCAGTGGAATTGATCGAGGCGCTGGCTGCGACCGGTAAATTCACCCTGCGCGTCGGGGCCTACCCCGAGCCGCACCCCGATGCCGCCGATACGCTGGCCGATGTGCGCTGGCTCAAGCGCAAGATTGATGCCGGGGCCAGCAGTGCCATTACTCAGTTTTTCTTCGAGGCCGAAACCTTCCTGCGGTTCCGCGATGCTTGCGTCAAAGAAGGCATCACCGCCCCGATCATTCCGGGTATTTTGCCGATTCAAAGCTGGGACGGCACCAAGAAATTTGCTGCGCGCTGCGGCACGGCTGTTCCGGCGTTTCTGGATGATGCTTTTGCGACGGCGAGACGCGATGGCCGCGAGGAATTGCTGGCGACAGCGCTTTGCACCGAGCTGTGCGATACTTTGATCACCGAAGGCGTGGAAGATCTGCATTTCTACACGCTGAACCGCCCGCATTTGACCCGTGAAGTCTGTCATGCTTTGGGCGTTGCCCCGCAGGTCAGCTTGCAAAACGTCGCCTGAATTCTGCTGGTTCTCTACCTAAAGCGGTTTGTCCTTTGGACGGACCGCTTCTTTTTTGCGCTATTTGCGGCGTATGACCCTTGGTATACGAGAGCGCACCGTTTCATATTCGGCCTCTGGGTGCGGTGGCACGCCGTGGGTCTGAGACCAAAAGCGCGTACCGCCTTTGGCGCGCCAAACCGGGTAGGTCAGCAGTAACCCGCCCAGAAAGCCCCCCGCATGCGCCCAATAGGCAACACCGCCAAGTTCGCCGGGGGTGGTCAGGCCGTTAAACACCTGAAGCGCAAACCACAGGCCAAGCATCACCCAAGCAGGGATCGGAAAGATACGGAAAAAGATTACGATAATCAGCAAGATATCGACTTTGGCACGCGGAAACAGCAACAAATAACCGCCCATCACCCCGGCAATTGCGCCAGACGCGCCCACCATTGGAACGCCAGAGCTGGGATCGGACAAGATTTGGAACACGGCGGCTGCAAGGCCCGACAGAAGATAGAAGCCCAAGTAGCGGGCATGGCCGAACATATCTTCCAGATTATCGCCAAAGATCCACAAAAACAGCATGTTGCCTGCAAGATGCATCCAGCCCGCATGCAAAAACATCGAAGTGACAAACGTGAGCGGGTCGTGAAGCCCTACGGCGCGATTTGGCACAAGCCCCCAATCAACGAAGAACCATCCAAGCTCGTTGTCATCTTGAATGGTCAGCCAATAGCTTAAAAACACGATGATATTCACCGCGATCAAGCCGTAAGTGACATAAGGCGTGCGCCCAGAAGGGTTATGATCGCGGATCGGAAACATATCTGGCAAGGTTTCCGATCCGGGCGTGCACGTCAAGCCAGAGTTTTGCGGCATGACCGTTTTCCATCCCCCCGAATTTCTTGCAAAAAACGCGCAGGGATGGTGCGTGCCGTCAATCTTCGCCAATCTCGGCCAGCAATTGCGCATTGCCGCCCGAGGCTGTGGTGTCAACACAGACATGGCGTTCCATCTGGACATGGGCTGCATCTGGCATCCCGCCGATCAAGGGCAGGATTGGACCTTTGCGTTGTGCCAGCGTCTGGGCATAGGTGCGCCCCGTCTCGTGATCGCCCCACCAGATTGCGCCAGAAAAGCCGTTCAAATCGCCCAAGGCCTGCGCGGGCAGATTGGCCGCCTCTACCGCGATCCCGCCGAGTTTGCGCACCGCTTCGGCCTGTGCCAGCACCTGTGCGGCGTTGGGCCCAAGGCACAGGATCGGGGGCCGGGCAAAGGCCGATAGCCGATTGGATTCGCCGGTGGGGCCGGGCAGATCATGCACGCTTAGCGCGCCGTGTTTTGGCAAAGCGGCAGCAAGCGCCCTTTTGACGCTGGCCGCATCGGTGCGGGCCGGGCTGCCCTTGGTGGATGGCGCTGTAAATTCGGTGAAGCGGGGGACGTAATTTGGACCACCTGCCTTTGGGCCGGTTCCAGAAAGCCCCTCACCGCCAAAGGGTTGACTGCCAACAATCGCCCCGATCTGGTTGCGATTGACATAGGTATTGCCCGCGTGAACCTTCTCGACCACTTTTTGCACCCGATCATCGATCCGGCTGTGAAAGCCGAAGGTCAGACCGTAACCGGTCGCATTTATCGCAGCGATCACCTGATCCAACTGGGGGGCGCGCCATGTCGCGATATGCAGCACGGGGCCGAAAATCTCGCGCGGCATATCCGCGATAGAGGCCACACGGATCACCGTTGGCGCGATGAAATGCCCGCCTTGCGGCGTCAGGCCTTCTTTCAGCACCCGACCCTCGGCGCGGGCAACCTCGATATAGGCGCGAATATCGGCATAGGCTTTGGCGTCAATCACCGGGCCGCTATCGGTCGCCAGATCCCAAGGGTCGCCCAGCGTGAGGTCATCCATCGCACCGAACAGCATTTCTTGCACCGTCTCGGCGATTTCGGCCTGCAGATAAAGGCAGCGCAGCGCCGAGCATCGCTGCCCCGCCGATTGAAAGCCAGAGGCCAGGATATCGCGGACGGCCTGTTCCGGCAGGGCGGTGCTGTCCACGATCATCGCATTCAACCCGCCGGTTTCCGCGATCAGCGGTGCGGTTGGGTCCAGATGCTGCGCCATCGAGCGACGGATGCGCATCGCGGTCGCGGTCGAGCCGGTAAAGCAAACGCCTTTGACGCGCGGATCGGCGGTCAGGGCCGCACCAACCACGCCGCCTTCACCGGGCAGCAATTGTAGCGCGCTTACCGGCACGCCGGCGCGGTGCAACAAGGCAACCGCATAGGCCGCGATCAACGGGGTTTGCTCGGCAGGTTTGGCCAGCACTGCATTGCCCGCAGCCAAAGCCGCTGCAATCTGACCCGAGAAAATGGCCAGCGGGAAGTTCCACGGGCTGATGCAGGTGAAAATGCCGCGTGCTGGTGCTGATTGGCCCTCGGCCTGATCGGCGTAATAGCGCAGGAAATCAACGGCTTCGCGCAGCTCGCCAACCGCATCAAGCAAGGTTTTGCCAGCCTCGCGCGCTAATATCGCAAAGATCGCGCCAAGCTCGACCTCATACA
>JBLIGH010000202.1:0-6271 GCA_047636855.1 Pseudorhodobacter sp. | reverse complement strand
CTGCTATTTTTGTCATGACGCGCCTTGCATCACGGCCTGCCCAACTGCGATCGACATTCCGCTGTTCATCCGTCAAATCGCGACGGATACGCCCGAGGCTGCGGCCAAGACCATCTGGGATCAAAATATTTTGGGCGGCATGTGCGCGCGGGTTTGTCCGACCGAGCAGCTTTGCGAACAGGCTTGTGTGCGCGAAGCGGCCGAGGGCAAGCCCGTCGAGATTGGCCGTCTGCAACGGTTTGCAACGGACCGCGTGCTGCAAAAAGGCATTCATCCTTTTTCGCGCGCCGCAGCCAGCGGCAAGCGGGTGGCCGTGGTTGGCGCGGGGCCAGCGGGTCTTGCCTGCGCCCATCGGCTGGCGCTGCACGGTCATGATGTTGTTGTTCTGGAACGCCACGCCAAAGCGGGTGGGCTGAATGAATACGGTATTGCCAGCTACAAAACACCCAATGATTTTGCGCAGGCCGAGGTGGACTGGCTGCTGAAAATCGGCGGGATCGAGGTGAAAACCGGCATCGAGCTGGGCCGCGATGTCACGCTGGACCAGCTGCGCGCCGAGTATGACGCAGTGTTTCTGGGCATTGGTCTGGGCGGCGTCAACGCGTTGCGCGCCCAGGGCGAAGACCTGTCAGGCGTTCGTGATGCCGTTGATTTTATTTCAGAATTGCGCCAGCAGCCAGATAAATCCAAATTGCCGATTGGCCGGAATGTCGTGGTTATCGGCGGCGGTATGACGGCTGTGGATGCCGCCGTTCAGTCCAAGCTGTTGGGCGCTGAAAACGTCACCATCGTTTACCGCCGTGGGCAGGGCAAGATGAGCGCCTCGCGTCACGAGCAAGACCATGCCACGCAAAGCGGTGTGCGTATCTTGTGCAACGCGGCCCCGGTTCGGGTGCTGGGCGCCAGTGCTGTGGACGCGGTTGAATTCGCCTACACAACCGATGGCCCTGATGGGCTGACGCTTTCGGCCGAGACCTTTCAGCTCAAAGCCGATCAGGTTTTTAAGGCGATTGGGCAAACGCTGCTGGCACCGGGGGATTTGCCCGCAAAAGGCAAATTAGCACCGCAGCCGTTGGCCAAGGTCTGGACCGGCGGCGATTGCGCGGATGGCGGTGAAGACCTAACCGTCACGGCCGTCGCACAGGGTCGCGATGCGGCCGAAGCCATTCATGCAAGCTTTCAGGGCTAAGGGGGAAACACCATGGCAGATCTGACAACAAATTTCATCGGGATCAAATCACCCAACCCATTCTGGCTGGCCTCTGCGCCGCCGACCGATAAGGAATACAATGTTCGCCGGGCATTTGAGGCCGGTTGGGGCGGCGTGGTTTGGAAAACGCTGGGGTCAGAAGGCCCCCCCGTCGTCAATGTGAACGGCCCGCGCTATGGTGCGATTTGGGGAGCGGATCGCCGCCTTTTGGGCCTGAACAATATCGAACTGATCACCGACCGCCCGCTGCAAGTTAATTTGCAAGAGATCAAATCAGTCAAACGCGACTATCCAGACCGGGCGATGATCGTCAGCCTGATGGTGCCATGTGACGAAGAAAGCTGGAAAGCGATTCTTGGCCCCGTCGAGGACACCGGCTGCGACGGCGTCGAGCTGAATTTTGGCTGTCCGCATGGTATGGCCGAACGCGGCATGGGCTCTGCTGTGGGGCAGGTGCCGGAATATATCGAAATGGTCACGCGCTGGGTCAAACAAAACACCCGGATGCCCTGCATTGTGAAGCTGACGCCTAATATTTCGGACATTCGCAAACCGGCAGAGGCCGCGATGCGCGGCGGTGCGGATGCGGTCAGCCTGATCAACACGATCAACTCGATCACGTCTGTGAATCTCGACAGTTTTGCGCCCGAGCCGATGATTGACGGCAAAGGCAGTCATGGCGGTTATTGCGGCCCGGCGGTGAAACCGATTGCCTTGTCGATGGTGTCCGAGATCGCGCGGCACGAAGGAACGCGGGGCATGCCGATTTCTGGCATTGGCGGTGTGACGACCTGGCGCGATGCGGCAGAGTTTATGGCGCTTGGGGCTGGCAATGTGCAGGTTTGTACGGCTGTGATGACCTATGGCTTTAAAATCGTTCAGGAAATGATTTCGGGTCTGTCGCAATATCTAGACGAACATCAGATGACCTCGACCGCCGATCTTGTGGGGCGTGCGGTGCCAAATGTCACCGATTGGCAATATCTGAACCTGAATTACGTCACCAAAGCCCGAATCAACCAAGACGATTGCATCAAATGCGGGCGCTGCTATGCCGCCTGCGAAGACACCAGCCACCAAGCCATTTCCATGAGCGCGGATCGGGTGTTTGAGGTGATGGATAACGAATGCGTTGCCTGCAACCTGTGCGTCAATGTCTGCCCGGTGGAAAACTGCATCGAGATGGTAGAGCTGCCGATGGGGGCCTTGGATGAACGCACAGGCAAGAAAGTAACGGAATACGCCAATTGGACGACGCATCCGAATAACCCAAGCAGTGCTGCTGCCGAATAGTCAAGGCGCCAGCAGCTTGCGAAACAGCGTTTCCAAATACGCCCCGGCCTCGACAAACGGGTCATGGTCGGGGCCAAGCACGACCTGAACCTGCACGTCAAAATCGGCGTAATGCTGCGTCAGGGCCCAGATCGAGAAGATCAGATGCGTGGGCGGCAGTTTTGCGATGCGCCCCGCATCCATCCAAACCTGCAACAACGCGGTTTTCTCGTCGACCAGCTCTTTCAGCTCGCCTTCAATCGCCGGGCGCATTTGCGGCGCACCTTGCAAGATATCATTGGCGAAAAGCCTGCTTTCGCGCGGAAAATCCCGGCTCATTTCCAGCTTGCGATGCACATAGCGCATGATCTCGGTCATCGGGTCGCCATCGGGGTCCATATCGCGCAATGGATCCAGCCAGTTTTCCAGCAGTTTGGACAAAAGCGCTGTGTGGATCGCCTCTTTGGAGGGGAAATAATACAGCAGGTTGGGCTTGGACAGCCCCGCAACTTCGGCAATCTGATCTAAAGTCGCGCCGCGAAATCCGCTTGCGGAAAACACTTCCAACGCAGCTTCCAGAATCGCTTCGGAGTTTTTCCGTTGAATACGGGTTTGCGGTCGGCGCATCTACGGTCCTGTCTTGAGCCGCTTCTAACGGGCTCTCAACGGATTCTAGCCTGCCTTTTGGGGGTGGTCAAACGCTTCGCGTATCGGATCTTAAATCCAAATGCTTTTCCCCAGCAGATGTAGGCAGATTTTCGACCGAGACGCCTCGGTTCAGGGGGGGGACGGGCGCCTCGGCGAGGTCGTGATGTGTTATTCAACCGCCATCAAGATCAGGTACGGCACAGCAACAATCATACCCATTACTATCGCGAGCGAACGTGTAAGCCCTTTGAACATGTCGTCTCTCCTATATTTCGTGATTTTGTACCAATCTAGGATGACGTGGCCGCAAGGAAAGGGCCGCGCGAAAATAAAATCGATTCTGGCGTAAAGCCGCCTTAGGACGCGCTTATGCCGCGTAAAATGATTGTTTTCACACCGTCTTTTGCCGCCTGCCATTGCTGATTTGTCAATGGTTTTCCGTCGTTCAGGGTTTCGACCTGATGCCCGAAATCGGCGTAATGCTGTGTTGTCGCCCAAAGCATATAAAGCAGGTGGCGCGGGTCGATTGGGGCCATTTTACCGGCGTCGATCCAATTTTGAATGACCCGAATGCGCCCTTCGGTCCAGTCTCGCAGCGTGTTTTCCAGATAATCCTGGATCACCGGCGCGCCATGCATCACCTCCGAGGCCCAGACTTTAGAGCCGAAAGGATGATGCCGCGAAATATCCATCTTTGCGTCAATATAAGCGCCGATGCCTTCCACCGGTCCTGGGGCATTGTCAAAACTATCGGCGGCGCGCAGCCAAATTTCGAAAATATCCTGTACGACACGGCGATAAAGCGCCTCTTTCGTTGGGAAATAATAGTGCAGATTTGCTTTGGGCAGCCCTGCCACATCTGCAATCAACTGCATTGTCGCCCCACCAAACCCCGCTTCTGCAAACACCTTCTCGGCGGCAGAAAGGATGGCGTTCTCATTTTCACGCCGAATTTCCGTGCGCTTCATCGGTCTGGCTTGGTTTGTCATGGGCATTACTTCGAATTTTCTTGACCAGTTGGTCAGGTTGTGCTGCGCTGGTGTTCTAAGCATAGGGCCGGGGTGCGACTCACGGCAAGAGGCATAAAGACCTCTATAAAGGGAGACTGAAGATGGCTGCACCAGGTGAAAATCTGCGGATCAATGGCACGCGGTTGTGGGATAGCCTGATGGAAATGGCGCAGATTGGTCCCGGTATCGCGGGGGGCAACAATCGCCAAACCCTGACCGATGCCGACAACGAGGGTCGCCATCTGTTTGCAAGTTGGTGCAAGGCTGCCGGGATGACGATGGGCGTCGACACGATGGGCAATATGTTTGCCACGCGCCCCGGCACCGATCCCAGCGCACTGCCGGTCTATATGGGCAGCCATCTGGACACGCAGCCCACGGGTGGAAAATACGACGGTGTTTTGGGCGTGCTCGGCGGGTTGGAGGTGGTACGCACCCTGAATGATCTGGGGATCAAGACCAAACACCCGATCGTTGTGACCAATTGGACCAACGAGGAGGGCACTCGATATGCCCCCGCGATGCTGGCCTCTGGTGTGTTCGCGGGCATGCACAGCCAAGACTACGCCTACGGGCGCACCGATGCCGAGGGCAAAAGCTTTGGCGACGAGCTAAAGCGCATCGGTTGGGTCGGCGACGAGGTGGTCGGTGCGCGTAAAATGCACGCGATGGTCGAGTTGCACATCGAACAGGGCCCGATACTCGAGGCCGAGGGCCGCGACATCGGCGTCGTCACGCATGGCCAAGGCCTGTGGTGGCTGCAAATCACTTTGACAGGGCGCGACGCGCATACCGGCTCGACGCCGATGCATATGCGGGTCAATGCGGGCCTTGGCATGGCGCGCGTGACCGAGGCTGTGCACCGCATCGCGATGAGCCATCAACCCAATGCCGTGGGGGCCGTGGGCCACGCGAATGTTTACCCCAACAGCCGCAACGTGATCCCCGGCAAGGCGGTTTTCACCGTCGATATTCGCAGCCCCGACCAAGCCAAGCTTGACGCGATGAAGGCCGAAGTGACACGCGCCGCCCATGCCGTCGCGTCCGAGCTGGGCCTTGGCTGCGAGATCGAGGATGTCGGCCATTTCGACCCGATAACCTTTGATCCAAACCTTGTGAAGACCGTTCGCCAAGCTGCTGAGAAGCTTGGATATTCCCATATGGACATCGTCTCGGGGGCGGGCCACGACGCTTGCTGGATCAACCGACTGTTCCCCACGGTGATGATCATGTGCCCCTGTGTGGATGGGCTTTCGCATAACGAAGCAGAGGATATTTCGACCGAATGGGCAACGGCAGGGACAGATGTGATGCTGCATGCGGTGCTTGACGTGGCCGAGGTGGTCGGGTGAAGCCTTTGGTCGCGCTTTGGAACGTGCAAACGTGGTCAACAGAAAACAACGGCAGATTTGCGTGCAAGGTTCGCGGACAAAAATTGGATAGTTTGAACTCCGCGCTTGCCCCGCGGCACGGTCTATTGGAAAAAGGGACTCTTTTGAAATGACATCGACCCTCATCAAAAACGGCACCATTGTCACCGCTGACCTGACCTATAAGGCAGATGTCCGCGTCGAAGGCGGCTTGATCACAGAGATCGGGCCCGACCTGAAAGGCGGCACCCAGCTTGACGCGACGGGTTGCTATGTGATGCCCGGCGGGATTGATCCGCATACACATTTGGAAATGCCCTTCATGGGCACGTATTCCACCGATAATTTTGAATCCGGTACGCGTGCGGCACTGTCAGGCGGTACCACGATGGTGGTTGATTTCGTGCTGCCGGGGCAGGGCCAAGGGCTGATGGATGCAGCCCAAATGTGGCACAACAAATCGGGCCGCGCGAGTTGCGACTACTCTTACCACATGGCGATCACCTGGTGGGGCGAGAAGGTCTGGGCCGATATGGCCGATAGCGTGAAGGCGGGCATGACCTCTTTCAAGCATTTCATGGCCTATAAGGGCGCCTTGATGGTCAATGACGACGAAATGTACCAATCATTCCGAAGGGTTGGCGATCTTGGTGGTCTGGCGATGGTGCATGCCGAAAACGGCGATGTGGTGGCCGAGCTGACGGCACAACTGTTGGCCGCCGGTAACTCTGGCCCCGAGGCGCATGCCTATTCCCGCCCGC
>JBLIGH010000201.1:0-6287 GCA_047636855.1 Pseudorhodobacter sp. | reverse complement strand
TGCATGGCAACCGCACCTATCTTTTGCAAGATGATGATGGGCAGATTTTGGAAGGCTTCTCGATCTCTGCCGGTCTTGATTATCCCGGCATTGGCCCTGAACATGCTTGGCTGCACGACATAGGCCGCGCGCAATATGTCTCGATCACCGATGTCGAGGCTTTGGAGGCGTTCCAGCTTTCATGCGCCTTGGAAGGCATCATCCCGGCGCTTGAGCCGAGCCACGCCTTGGCTCACGTCATGAAAATCGCCCCTAGCTTGCCCGCTGACCATATTATTGTGATGAATATGTGTGGTCGCGGCGACAAGGACATCTTTACCGTCGCCAAGCATCTTGGGTTTGATATGAAAATCTGAGGCAACCTGCTTCAAGATTTTATAAGCCCCGTAGCTTCGCCTGCGGGGCTTTCGTTTGCCGCCTAAACTGAGGTTTAGGGCGTCTATTTAAACCTTAAGCCAATTTTCCTGCGATTTGTTTTGCGTCTTTCTAGGGGAACTGCCCGCACAGGGTGGTTCTTTTTTAGGGAGGATAGAAAGATGAAACGACTTTTTCTTTTTGCGACCGTTGCGGCGCTGGTCGCAGGCGCGGCAAAGGCAGAGGTGACAGCCCAATCCGTGGCGGACGGGCTTCTTGCAGAAGGCTATACACGTGTTGAGTTGCGTGTCGGACCAACCCAGATAAAGGCCGAGGCCATAAACGGCACCGAAAAACGCGAAGTTATTGTTGACCGCGCATCGGGTGAGATTTTGAAATCGGAACTTGAAACAGCAAGTGCGCGTGATAGCGCTCAGACCGGAGTATCGATCAGGGAAACATCGCGCGACTTCTTGCGCGCTGATCAGCGTCGTGACGCAAGCGATCGCGACGATGACAGTGATCGCGATGACAGTGGCCGCGATCGTGACCGCAGTGACAACGATGACAGTGATGACGGGCGATCCGGCTCTGACGACGGCGGGCGGGGTAGTGACAACGATAGCGATGACGATGACGATGACGACGATAGCGATGACGACGATAGAGATGACGATGACGGCGATCATGGCCAGAACAGCGGACACGATTGACCTTGCGGGAGGGCACACGGCGGCAAGTGCTTGCCGCCGTGGCTCGCTTAACCGATACTGTGTCAATCCAAGCCAAGATGAGGTTGCAAATCGAGCCATGAACCGCAGGCGTTTTCTGACAGCAGCGACCAGTTGGCTTGGCGTGACCCTGGCTTGCGCAATACCTGCCCAAGCGCAGAGCATGGCCGATCCCGTTGTCAATGCTTTGCGACGGCAGGGCTATACGGGGTTAAGCGTCTCGCGCACTTGGCTTGGCCGCTTGCGCATCACAGCTGAAAATGGTGAGCGGCAGCGCGAAATCATTTTGAATGGTCGAACAGGCGAAGTTCTGCGCGATGTAATCTATCGCCGGGGTGATGCGTCGTCGGTATTTGAAGACAGCGAAGAGTCTGAAGACAAAGAGAATAATTCTGGATCCAGTAACAGCGGCTCTGGCAATGGCAGTGATGACGATGACGACGACGAAAGCGACAATAGTGGCAGCGGAAGCGATAACAGCGGCAGTGGCAGCGACAACAGTGGCAGCGGCAACAGTGGCGATGATGATGATGACGATGATGACTAATCAGCCAATAGCAGCATACGTCGGATGACCGGCCGTGGGGTCGGTCTCTGGATTATTCTTCTGGTTCAGGTGCTGAGCGCCTTCTTCTTCGTTTCCGATATTCTGTCTTCTTTACTGGGCTATCGGTCGCAGCCGATCAGCTGGCAATCACGTGAAATGATCGAAATCGGCGCGGCCGTGGGCCTTGTGCTGGGCCTTGTGTTTGGCGGGCTTACGTTGTGGCGGGAGATCGCTGAAAAGAATGATGCTCAAGCAGGCCTGCGGCGCATTTCGGGCCTTTTCATGGATATGCTTCAAGAACGGTTTGTGGAATGGGGCCTGACGCCTGCTGAAAAAGATGTGGCGTTGTTTTCGATAAAGGGCCTGTCACTGCAAGAAATCGCCAAATTGCGCAATACGTCCGAGGGCACGGTTAAGGCGCAGACCAACGCGATTTACCGTAAGGCTGGCGTGTCTGGGCGCCCACAATTGTTGAGCCTGTTTATCGAAGACCTGATCGCGGACGAGCTAAACCTAGCGGCGACGAGCGATGCGGAAAGTCTAGGGCTCCGTAAGGCTTAACCGAGCCTTGGCACATCATCTTTCGTCAAACCCACATCTTCCACCCCCATCCGCAGGCCGCGACCAATACGGTGTGCAAGGGTGGACCATGCGGCGGATGTTTCGGGGGGAAGATGGTGTTCCAATACATTGTCAAACAAAGCCAACCAATCGGTGAACATCGCGGCGTGCACATTGCCTGCCGCCATATGCACCGCCATCGGATTGCCGTCATAGCCACGCTCGAACAAGATCGCATTGCGCCAGAACCGTGCGATTTTGGCCTCATGGTCGGGCCAGTTTTGCACATGGCCTGCAAAGACCGGGCCAAGCACCGGATGCACACGAACACGGGCGTAAAAAGCGGCGACAACGGCGTCGATTTGACCGGCTGAAACGGGAAAACGGGGTGGGATGCTCATGCCAGACCGTGATCCATTGTGCAGGCCAGAACAAGGTCGCCATGCCGTGACGCATCGACGCGCCGCTTTGGCCCCGGCCATTGCGGTCTGGAATGGCCGGGCCTTCGGCTATTCGGCCGCGGCCCCATAGGTTTGCAGCACCTCAAGTGGCACGATATCCAAAGTGCGAATATGGGTGGCGGCCAGATTAACCTTTGGGGCTGCATGCTCGTCATGGGCCTGCAAGAAACGCGCAGCACATAGGCACCAACTGTCGCCGGGCTTCAGCCCTGCAAAGCCAAATTCGGGGCGCGGCGTCGACAGGTCATTGCCCAGATATTTCGACAGTGCCAGGAATTCGGCAGTCATAACCGCACAAACCGTATGCGCGCCTTGATCGGCAGCGCTGGTATCGCAACAACCCGTCCGAAAAAATCCCGTCATAGGTAGGGTAGAGCAACTTTCCAGCGCGCCCCCAAGAACATTGATCGATTCCGCTTTCATGGCCGGTCCTCCTAAACACAGTTTAAACGGGCAGCTGCGGGGCAGCAATGACTGCGAAAGCAAATTAGCGGCCCATTTTAAGTCGACAGCTAGCGCGCGACGATCTGCCAGCAAGGGCGTCACGGCGAGGGCGCTTGCCAATCGACCCAGCGGCCATGGAAATCCACGCGCCCCAAGGCGATATGCAAATTGCCGGGCCATAGCCGCAGCACCAACCCTGCACCCCGCGTTTGCGCATCAGCTTCCATCGCCAGATACGCCAGCGGTGCGTGCGGTGTCGCGCGTGCCCCCGTTGCTTGCAACAAAGCCTCGCCCTTTGCCTGAATGGCTGGTGGGAAATACTGCCAGGCGACGGTGTGGTAAACCAGATGCAAGCGCCCCGGCATCGGCACTGCCAGCCGGGTTTCCAGCCAGTCCACGGCATCGCCTCGTTCAACCCGAACACCCGTCAAACGTGCCAGATCCAGCGCATCTTGGGTCAGCGCCATACGGTGCGGCTGATCCGCCCAGATGTACGAGCGGATGGGCAAAGCATCGGCAATCGCGTCCAAAGGGTTCAAATCGACTGCGCGGCGCTCGACGATGACCGGGGGTGTTTGAGGGGGCAGAGGGCCGGTCCATTCGGGCGATAATTGCGCGGGGCTGTTGGCATCGCCAAAGGTTTCGCCCTTGATCCGCAAGCAATAGCGATCCCAATTCAGGTTTAACCCTGCACTGGCCCCCAGTTCCGATAAGGCCATTGGCAAGCCAAATCGGGCCGCCAGCCAATGCCCCGTGGCGATCAGCACGCAGGACCTTCGAACCTCGTTGGTTTGCGGGGGACTGTCCAGCCAGCGCATCAGCAATGTGGTATTCTGCCCTAGCGCCCCTAATAGAACCTTGGTCGCTTGCGCATCGTCAAGTTGATCGGGGGCCGCGTAGAAGCTTTGTAACGCGGGGCTTTGGCCTTGCAACACAAGCGCGTGCAGGCCTGCGGCCAAACGCAAGGCCAGCGCATCGCCGCGCGATGTGGGATCGCCCTGCCAGTTAAGCACCCGGTCGGCCACCGGGTTTCCGGCGGGTAATGCCGTTGCCAAAAGACGCAAGATCCGCGCCGTAAGGGCCGAGCCGAGCGTCGCACAGGCGTCAGCCTGCGTCCGAAAGCTGTCGCGGATCGGCTGGGTCATCGGCGAAACCGATCGGCCAGTTTTTGCAGGGTGCTGCGGGTATCGGTTTTTACCTCGACCTCGGCCAGGGGTGACGGCGATGGCGATGGCGACGGCGGGGGCTTTGGCGCAAGGTCTGGCTTTGTCGGCGCTAAAGGGCGGGCAGTGCCTGTAGAGGGGCGCGGCGGTGCTGTGCGCAAGGCCACTGCGTTTAAAAAGCGCGCACCATCGCCCGCGACCAGAAAACCTACACCTTCCGAAATGCCGCGCAGCAAATCATCAAGCCAATCCTGTTCGGCCTTCGCAAAGTCGCGCAACACGTAACCCGCAACGGCATCCTTATGGCCGGGATGACCAATGCCCAGACGAACCCTGCCATACGCCTCGCCAATATGGCCATGGATCGAGCGCAGCCCGTTATGCCCGGCGTGGCCACCCCCCTGTTTGACCTTCGCTTTTCCGGGCGCGATGTCCAATTCATCATGCATCACGATCAGATCGGCGGGGGTGATTTTGTGCCATGTCATCGCGGCCTGCACGGCTTGACCAGACAGGTTCATAAAGGTTTCAGGTTTTAGCAGCACCACCTTTTCGGTGCCGATATGGCCTTCTGCGACCAACCCACGAAATGCCTTTTTCCACGCAGAGAAGCCGTGATCCCCTGCGATCCGCTCTACCGCCATGAAGCCAATATTATGCCGGTTCCCCGCATATTTGGCACCCGGATTGCCCAATCCAACGATCAGTTTCATCGCCCGTCCTCAATTTCATCCCGCCCGACACGCAAATGCATCGCCACGTTCATTGCGTTCATGATAGTTTGCCGCACAGATGCACCAAATGCACCCGCAAAGAAAGTAGATGTTCATTGGCCGAATTTACGTTGAATGGCATAACGCTTCAGATCCCCGATGTATTGCTGACGGACCAACTGACGAATTCATTGCAGTCAGGTCGATATGAGGGCACCGAAACCGCCGCTTTGGCAAAGCATTTGCGCCCAAAAGACCGCTTTTTGGATTTGGGGGCGGGTGCTGGGTATTTGGTGGCTCTGGCCGGCGCTCAATTGAAAGTAGCGCAGGTCACCGGGGTAGAGGCCGGCCCCGACATGGTGCCTGTGGCCCAAGAGAATTTGCGGCGCAACGGCGTGGCAAAGGGGGTGATCCAATGGGGTGCCGTGGTTCCTGACAGCTACACCGAGCCCGAGATCACCTTCACAGTTCGCCCAAGCTTTTGGGCCTCGACCCTGACGCCACCCGAGGGCGCCAAAAACACTAGGGAAGTTGCGGTTCCGGCGCTGCGCTTTGGCGCGCTGCTGCATCAGGTTCATCCGACGGTGGTCTGCATCGATATTGAGGGTGGCGAGCTGGATCTGTTTGCAACTCAATTGCCCGAAAGCCTACGGTTGATCGTGATCGAACTGCACCCCGGAATTTACGGCAAAACGGGGATCAAGCGGATTTTCGACGCGCTGTCGCAGCAGGGTTTTTGTTATTGCCTGCCGGGGTTCACGGGCGGCACTGTGGTGTTTGAGCGGTTGAAATAACACGTCAACACAGGGACTGAAATGCAAAACGCGGGGAAATATCCCCCGCGTTTCAAGTCATGTCCAGACAGTGCGGTTCGAAGATTAAGCCGGGGCTTGCTCTTCTTCCTCCGTGCTGCTTTCTTCATTATCCGCAGACCGCAGACCCGATGGGGCCGAGATATTGGCAATAACGAAGTTCCGGTCGACTGTGGGTTTGCTCCCATTTGGCAGCGTCACATCGTTGATGTGGATAACATCACCGATGTTCAATCCGGTCAGGTCGATCGTGACACTTTCTGGGATCTCACCGGCTGTTACTTCCAGTTCGATTTCAGGACGCACCACAACCAATGTACCGCCACGCTTCAGGCCAGGGGCCGCTTCGTGGTTGATGAAATCAGCGTGGATGAACAGGCTGATGCGGCTGGTGCGACGTAAGCGCATCAGGTCCAGGTGCAAAGGCGTGTCTTTGACAACATCGCGTTGCACACCGCGGCAGATGACGCGCACATCCTCTTGGCCTTCAACTTTGAGGTT
>JBLIGH010000200.1:0-6345 GCA_047636855.1 Pseudorhodobacter sp. | reverse complement strand
GACGCTTGCCGGGTCTTTGATCTCGGTCGCGGGCGGCGGTGACACGGTTGCAGCCCTCAACAAGGCTGGGGCCGCAGACAGCTTCACCTATATTTCCAGCGCAGGTGGCGCGTTTTTGGAATGGATGGAAGGCAAGGAACTGCCGGGCGTTGCGGCTTTGCAAAGCTAACCCCGTACTTCTTTAGCATGGGGATAGGCCTGTGTTTTGAAGGAAATAGACACTTGGCCTGACGCAAAAATCAGGCCAAGCTTTAGCTTCTAATCTCGCCTAACCTGACGCAAAGGATTTGGTGAGGATTTGGTGTTAAATTTGACCGCAACGCAGGCTGGAGACGTATCATGGCAATCTGGGCATTGGTGACGGGGGCCTCCGAAGGTTTGGGCCGCGAATTTGCAATCCTGGCCGCAAAATCGGGTTTCGACGTTATTCTGACGGCACGGCAATCGGATAAGTTGACGAAGCTCGCGCGGGAACTTGAACGCGCCTACCAAGTTGCCACGCTCGTTTTACCCGCGGATCTGTCGATGCCCGGTGCTGCAGAGCAGCTTTGGGCCGATGCCAGCTTTGGCCGTGAGATCGGCATTTTGGTCAATAATGCGGGCCTTGGGCGGAATGGCGCCTTTACCGATGCCGAAAACTGGCCCCGTGAGGCCGCCTCGATCGCCGTCAATGTCACTGCTGCGACGGTTTTGCTGAAGCTGGCCGTCGCCCATATGGCCGAAAACGGGGCGGGACGTGTGTTGAATGTGGCTTCGGTCGCGAGCTATGTTCCGGGACCGAATATGGCCGTTTACAACGCGACCAAAGCATATTTGTTGTTTTTGTCCGAAGCCGTTGCACAAGAGTTACGCGGATCTGGCGTCACGGTCACGGCGCTTTGCCCCGGGGCGACACAAACCGCTTTTTTTGCGGCGGACGGTGCGGATAAATCCACCATCATCAATCGGCTGCCAATGCCAAGCGCAGATTCGGTGGCGCAAGCCGGTTGGGCCGCGATGGAGGCCGGGCGGCGGGTTCATGTCCCCGGCGTCATGAATAAGCTTTCGGTTTTCCTTCTCAAAGTCACGCCGCGCGTCATAAGCACTTGGGTCACCGGCTTTGTTATGAAGCGCCGTGCCTAATTTTTAGTTTTTTTCTGCGTTTCTAAACTGTTAGCGCCATCATAATTGAACCGCTTGCAACATGTCGCTATGCCCAAAAGCAAGGGCATTTGCCCTACGGAATAATTTTGCGTAGGAGAGACAATGTTAAATTCACAGCAAGTGGAGCAGATCGCTAAGGGTCGCGGCATGATCGCGGCATTGGATCAAAGCGGCGGCTCGACCCCAAAAGCGTTGCGGCTTTACGGTGTTGAGGAAAGCGATTACCGCTCGGAGTCCGAGATGTATGACCTGATCCACACGATGCGCCGCCGGATCATCAAATCCCCTGCTTTTACGGGTGACAAAGTTGTCGGCGCGATCTTGTTTGAGCAGACAATGGACCGCGATATTGATGGGATGCCGACGGCTTCCTACCTTTGGCAGGTGCGCGGTGTTGTACCCTTTTTGAAAATCGACAAAGGCTTGGAGGCTGAAGCCAACTGTGTCCAACTGCTGAAACCCATTCCGGGGCTGGACGCCTTATTGGCACGTGCGGCGGCGGGTGGCATTTTTGGCACCAAGGAACGCTCTGTCATCAATGCAGCGAACGAGTTGGGCATCAATGCGGTCGTTGATCAGCAATTCGAACTTGGGATGCAGGTTTTGGCGGCTGGGTTGATGCCAATTATCGAGCCGGAAGTGAACATCACGATAGCGGACAAAGCGCAAGCCGAAGATCTGCTGCGGGCCGCTTTGCTGCGGGCCTTGGATGCGATGCCAGCGGGTCAGAAAGTCATGTTAAAGCTTTCCCTGCCCGAGGTGGTAAATCAGTACAAGGGGCTATCTGACCACCCCGCTGTTTTGAAAACCGTCGCTTTATCAGGTGGTTATGCACGCGATCTAGCCAACCAAAAGCTGGCGCAAAATACCGGTATGATTGCCAGCTTTAGCCGCGCATTGACCGAAGGCTTAAGCGCGCAACAAAGCGATGCCGAGTTTGACACGGTTCTGACGGCAACAATTGACGGTATTTATCAAGCCTCTATCGCTGGTTAAATTCGCTAAAAATGCGGAAGTCCTCCATTCGGGGGATTCCCTTCGCGAATCACTTGTGACATGATGCCTTAATACCCCGGCATCAGAAGGGTTATGAGGCAAGTGCAGATGACAAATGCGAAATCTCGCCCGGCAGTGGCACCGCTTTTAATGGCAATGATGGCCTTCAGCTTGGGCGGTTATTTCACCTTTGCTGCGGTTCAGGGCGATTTTGGTGTTTTCCGGCAGGTGCAACTTGCCGCAGAGGCAAAGACCCTCATCGTCGAACGGGACCGTTTGCACGCAGAGGTTTCGCGCATGCAAAACCTGACATTGCGCCTTTCGGATACCTATCTTGATCTGGATTTGCTGGACGAACAAGCGCGCGATGTTTTGGGATATCTGCGCGCAGACGAGATCATCATTCGCTAAATCGACCCCAATCCATCGCGTTTTCCGTTTCTGTGACCTATTGTCTGAGTGTCGCGCATCCGCGTCGTCACCAAAATTGCCTTGTTTCTCCGTCTCTAAATGGATAGTTTAACGTTGAACTACTTCATCAAAGAGGGAGGGCGCGCCCTTGGCCGCATCGAAGTCATCCGCAAAATCAAATACTTCCAAGGAAGAGTTGCTGCACTTTTATCGGCAAATGCTGCTGATCCGACGATTCGAGGAAAAAGCTGGGCAATTGTACGGGATGGGGCTGATTGGCGGCTTCTGCCACCTGTATATTGGTCAGGAAGCGGTTGTTGTGGGGATCGAGGCCGCAGCTAAAGAAGGTGATAAACGCATCACCAGCTACCGTGACCACGGGCATATGCTGGCTTGCGGTATGGACCCCAAAGGCGTGATGGCCGAGTTGACTGGGCGCGAGGGCGGCTATTCCAAGGGCAAGGGCGGCTCTATGCATATGTTCTCGAAAGAGAAACATTTCTATGGTGGCCACGGCATCGTCGGCGCACAGGTGCCAATTGGTGCAGGTCTTGCTTTTGCCGATAAGTACAAAGGCAATGACAACGTAACCTTCACCTATTTTGGCGATGGTGCGGCCAACCAAGGTCAGGTCTATGAGACCTATAACATGGCCGAACTTTGGAACCTTCCAGTGGTTTTTGTTATTGAAAACAATCAATATGCGATGGGCACATCGGTAAAGCGGTCTACAAAATCGCCAAGCCTATGGGAACGCGGCGTGGCTTACGGCATCAAAGGCGAGCCGGTCGACGGCATGGACGTGCTGGCTGTAAAAGCGGCTGCCGAAAAGGCCGTTGCAATCTGCCGCGCGGGCGAAGGCCCCTATATTCTGGAAATGAACACCTACCGCTACCGCGGCCACTCGATGTCGGACCCGGCCAAATACCGGACCCGCGAGGAAGTCGACAAGATGCGGTCCGAGAAAGATGCGATCGAACATGTGCGTGACCTGCTGGTGCAGGGTGGCCATGTCGGCGACGATGAGCTGAAGGCCATCGACAAGGAAATCAAGGCGATCGTCAACGAAAGTGCCGAATTTGCCAAAGAAAGCCCCGAGCCCGCGCTAAGCGAGCTTTGGACTGACATTTACGCCTGAGGGGAATAGACACATGGCAATTCAAATACTTATGCCCGCGCTGTCGCCCACGATGGAAGAGGGTACTTTGGCCAAATGGTTGGTCAAAGAAGGCGATGAGGTGAAATCCGGCCAGATCTTGGCCGAGATTGAAACGGACAAAGCGACGATGGAATTCGAAGCCGTCGATGAAGGGATCATCGGCAAAATTTTGGTTGCGGAAGGCACCGCTGGCGTCAAAGTCAACGAGGCGATTGCAATCTTGATTGAGGAGGGCGAAAGCGCAGATGCGGCTGTGGCCCCTTCACCGGTTGCGGCCGCTGCCGCACCCGTTGCGATGGCTGCGCCTGCTGCCGTAGCCGCGCCCGTTTCGGTGGTGTCCAAAGCCTCGTCGGATTGGCCCGAAGGCACACCAATGAAGACCATGACCGTGCGCGAAGCATTGCGCGAGGCAATGGCAGAAGAAATGCGCGGCAATGAGCTTGTTTTCCTGATGGGGGAAGAAGTTGGCGAATATGAGGGTGCCTATAAAATCTCGCAAGGATTGTTGGCTGAATTTGGCCCCAAGCGCGTGGTTGATACCCCGATTACCGAGCATGGTTTTACCGGTATTGCGGTGGGATCTGCCATGGCCGGCCTGAACCCAATTGTTGAATTCATGACGTTCAACTTTGCGATGCAGGCGATTGACCATTTGCTGAACTCGGCTGCAAAGACGCTTTATATGTCCGGTGGTCAGATGGGGTGCCCGATTGTGTTTCGGGGCCCGAACGGCGCTGCGGCGCGCGTCGGCGCACAGCATAGCCAGGATTACGCGGCATGGTATGCGATGGTGCCGGGCCTGAAAGTGGTAATGCCCTATTCAGCCTCGGACGCAAAAGGCTTGTTAAAACAGGCGATCCGTGACCCTAACCCGGTGATTTTCCTCGAAAATGAGATGATGTACGGCAAATCTTTTGAAGTGCCGGACTTGCCTGATTTCACCATTCCGTTCGGTAAGGCTCGGATTTGGCGCGAGGGGACGGATGTAACCATCGTGTCCTTCGGGATCGGCATGACATATGCATTGGAAGCCGCAGATAGACTGGCTGAAGACGGCATTTCCGCCGAGGTTATCGATTTGCGCACGCTGCGCCCGATTGATTATGACACCGTATTGGCCTCGGTAATGAAGACCAATCGTTGCGTCACCGTTGAAGAAGGCTGGCCTGTCGGCTCGATCGGCAACCATCTGAGTGCGACGATCATGGAGCGGGCATTCGACTATCTTGATGCGCCGGTGATAAATTGCACGGGCAAGGATGTGCCGATGCCTTATGCAGCGAACCTCGAAAAACATGCGCTGATCACGGCGGCTGAGGTCGTCGAAGTCGTGAAATCTGTCTGCTACCGTTAAGGAGAAACGCAAATGGCGATACAAATCTTGATGCCCGCGCTTTCGCCGACGATGGAAGAAGGCACATTGGCAAAATGGCTGGTCAAAGAAGGTGACACGGTAAAATCGGGTCAGATTTTGGCCGAAATCGAAACCGACAAAGCAACGATGGAATTTGAGGCCGTTGATGAGGGCATCATCGGCAAGATTTTGATCGCTGAAGGCACGGCTGGGGTGAAGGTGAATGCAGCTATCGCTGTTTTGCTGGAAGAGGGCGAAGACGCCTCTGCGATGGAGGCTGCACCTGCACCGGTTGCAGTAGCGGCGCCTTCCGTGGCCCCTGTTGCGGCGGCAGCTGTAGCGGCCCCAACAGCGTCAACAAGCGCCAAACCCACAGGCGCGCGTGTCTTTGCTTCGCCTTTGGCGCGGCGGATTGCGGCGGAAAAGGGCGTAGACCTGTCGCAGATCACGGGTTCTGGCCCGCATGGGCGCATTGTGAAGGCGGATGTTGAAACGGCAAAACCTGCTGCCGCCGCCGCCGCCGTACCAGCAGCCGTCGCAGCCCCTATGGTTACGTCTATGGCAAGCGGTGCGTCTTCGGATACCGTCAAGAAGATGTTCGCAGACCGCGAATATGTCGAGGTCCCACTGGACGGAATGCGCAAAACGATTGCTGCCCGTTTGACCGAAGCAAAGCAGACCATTCCGCATTTCTATCTGCGCCGTGAAGTGCGGTTGGACACGCTGATGGAATTCCGCGCCACGTTGAACAAGCAATTGGAAGCACGTGGCATCAAGCTCTCGCTGAATGACTTTATCATCAAAGCTTGTGCGAATGCGCTGCAAGCGGTTCCAGATTGCAATGCTGTCTGGGCCGGGGATCGCATTTTGAAGCTGAAGCCTTCGGATGTTGCGGTTGCAGTTGCGATTGAGGGTGGCTTGTTTACGCCGGTCTTGCGCGACGCGCATCAAAAATCATTGTCAGCTTTGTCAGCCGAGATGAAAGACCTCGCATCACGTGCAAAAACCAAAAAGCTGGCACCGCATGAATATCAAGGCGGTAGCTTTGCGATCTCTAACCTCGGAATGATGGGGATCGAGAATTTCGACGCAGTCATCAACCCGCCGCATGGCTCTATTCTTGCCGTGGGGGCGGGCCTTAAAAAGCCCGTTGTTAATGCGGCTGGCGAGATCGTTGTTGCCACCGTGATGTCGATGACCCTTTCCGTGGATCACCGCGTGATTGACGGTGCCCTTGGTGCGAACTTCTTGCAAGCCGTGATCGAAAATCTGGAAAATCCGA
>JBLIGH010000199.1:0-6349 GCA_047636855.1 Pseudorhodobacter sp. | reverse complement strand
GCCATCCTTGCATTCATGCGTGAAACCATTCCGCAGGAATGGACAAAATTCCGCGACAAGGTCTCAGACAACTTCCGCGTCATAACACACGAGAGCTTTCGGGTTTTGAAGTAGGAGCGGTATAATATACTCCGAAAAAGCGACTAACATGCCTTGACTTTGTGGTCGCTTTTTGCGGCAGCCCGACCCGTTCTGGAAAGCAAGGCGCATCCGTGCCTCTAACGGGTGCAGTCGACCATTTGGGGCTTGAGCCCTGCCTGCTAGTGCGAACCGCTATTCGGCCCTGCCTCAAATTAATGCGAATGCCCAAGATCCGCGCGGCTGGAACTGGTGCTAAAGAGGCTTTTCGACTGGCTGTATCTCTGGAGGTGACAAGGTGGGATGTGTCGACAATACTCAAATCCAACGCCCCAGTGCGGGCAGTGAGGATTTCAGCTTTCAAAGAGGGACAGCAATGGACAGCACGACCTATAGCAATGATCTTTCGGGTGTGGTCGAAGCCGACCGCGCCAACATCTGGCACCATCTTGCGCAGCATAAGCCGTTTGAGACGGTCGACCCTCGGATTATCGTTGAAGGCAAAGGGCTTCGCGTTTGGGATGCCAAAGGCAAAGAGTTTATTGATGCCGTGTCTGGTGGCGTCTGGACGGTCAATGTCGGCTATGGCCGCGAAAGCATTGCCAATGCTGTGCGGGACCAATTGATCAAGATGAACTTCTTCAGCGGTTCCGTCGGGTCGGTTCCGGGGGCTTTGTTTGCTGAAAAGCTGATCGCGAAAATGCCGGGGATGAGCCGGGTTTACTATGCCAGCTCTGGCTCGGAAGCCAATGAGAAGGCTTTCAAAATGGTGCGGCAAATCTCTGCGCGTCAACATGGCGGCAAGAAATACAAGATCCTGTACCGCAACCGCGATTATCATGGCTCTACACTCGCCGCGATGTCGGCGGGGGGGCAGAACGAGCGGAATGCCGAATACGGCCCCTTCGCCCCGGGTTTTGTCGAGGTGCCGCATTGCCTAGAGTACCGCAAGCAATGGGATGTCGAAAATTACGGCCAGCGCGCGGCTGATGCGATTGAAGAGGTGATTTTGCGTGAAGGTCCCGATACCGTGGGGGCGCTGTGCCTGGAGCCGGTTACCGCAGGTGGCGGTGTTATCACGCCACCAGAGGGATATTGGGAGCGGGTGCAAGAGATCTGCCAGAAATACAACATCTTGCTGCATATCGACGAAGTGGTTTGCGGCATGGGTCGTACCGGCACTTGGTTTGGCTATCAGCATTATGGCATCAAGCCGGATTTCGTGACGATGGCGAAGGGCGTGGCCTCTGGCTATGCCGCGATTTCATGCATGGTCACGACCGAGGCGGTGTTTGACATGTTCAAATCCGATCCGGATGATCCTTTGTCTTACTTCCGCGATATCTCGACCTTTGGCGGCTGTACGGCCGGTCCGGCGGCGGCGTTGGAAAATCTGCGGATTCTGGAAGATGAGGATCTGCTGAACAATACCTTGAAAATGGGCGAGCGCATGATGGATAACCTGCGCGGGTTGATGGATAAGCACCGCGTTGTCGGGGATGTACGTGGCAAGGGCTTGTTCTGCGGTGCTGAATTGGTGGCTGACCGGGTAACGAAAGAGCCTGCAAATGAAAAGATGGTTGCGGCAGTGGTTGGTGAATGTGCCAACCAAGGCGTGTTGATTGGCATGACCAATCGGTCCTTGACCGGGTTTAACAATACGCTGTGTCTGAGCCCCGCCCTGATTGCGACGCCAGATGATATCGACGCGATTACGCTAGCGATCGACAAGGCCCTGACCAAGGTGTTTTCGTAAGAAAATCGCCTAAGGGCTACCTTCTATTTGAACAGGTCGGGGGATCCATCCCCCGGCCTGTTTGCTTTTGAGGCCCATTTAGGAAAAGGAGCGCCTGCGGCGCGCTGGTTTGCCTCGCCTGCAGGGCTTCGCCCTTTCGGCTCGGGTTGGCGTCGCGCGCGGTGCAGGGCGGTCGCTTATAAACGCAAAATTGTGGCCGTCGGGCTTGACAGTTGGGGGTAAGCTGGATGCAGTAGGTCCAGATTTCCTGTCGAATGGTGCCAGAATGCCGATCGCGACCGAAGCGTTTTTTCTTCATGCCAGTTTGAGCGGTACGTTGCAGCAGCGTATCCGGCAATTGGTGGTTGAAGGGATCGTTTCGGGGCGGTTTCGCGCTGGCGAGCGGATGCCGTCCAGCCGGGGGCTGGCTGCGCATCTTGGGATCAGCCGGATCACTGTGACTCTGGCCTATACCGATCTGGTGGCCTCGGATTTTCTGACGTCACGCGGGCGTTCGGGCTATTTTGTTTCTGAAACTGCCCCCTTGCTGCCGAAATTTGAGATAGCGCCAAAGGATACGGTGCCTCAGGTCGATTATGATGCGATCACGGGGGCTCGGTTTTCGACGCAAGACAGCCCGACACGACCTGATGATTGGGCCAGCTATCGCTTTGCGTTCATCTATGGGCAGGCCGATGCGACCCTGTTCGATCACCAAAATTGGCGGCAATGCGCGTTGCGGGCGCTGGGGCGGCGGGATTTTGAGGCATTGACCTCGGATTATTACGAACGCGATGACCCATTGCTGATTGAATTCATCTTGCGCAACATTCTGCCGCGGCGCGGGATCAATGCCAAAGCCTCGGAAGTATTGCTGACTTTGGGTGCGCAAAATGCGCTTTGGCTGACAGCGCAGGTTTTGTTGCGCGCGGGGCGCAAGGCCGTTTTGGAGAACCCTTGCTACCCAAGTCTGCGTCGTATTCTAGCGCAGACCGATTGCGAGGTGGTCACCGTGGATGTGGACGAAGATGGGTTGCCGCCCGCAGATGTGCCTAAGGGGGCCGATGTGGTTTTCACCACTGCCAGCCATCACTGCCCGACCAATGCCACGATGCCAATGGCCCGGCGGCAGGCCTTGATGAAGGCAGCCTCTGACCAGAATTTTTTGATTGTCGAAGATGATTATGACTTTGAGATGTCTTTTCTGAAGGCCGTCTCGCCCGCTTTGAAATCTATGGACCCTGAGGGGCGGGTGATCTACGTCGGGTCCTTCTCGAAGTCGCTTTTTCCGGGGTTGCGCTTGGGGTATATCGTGGCGCCAGAAGGGTTTATCCGTCAGGCGCGTGGGCTGCGCACCACCATTCTGCGCCATCCGCCGGGGCATATTCAGCGCACAGCGGCCTATTTTCTGAGCCTTGGACATTATGATGCTTTGGTGAACCGGATGAAGCAGGCTTTCAAGCGACGGCGGCAGGTGACAGCGGACGCGATCCAAGAGAATGGGCTGAAAATTGCGGGGCAAGGTGGCCTTGGTGGCTCGTGTTTCTGGATGGAGGCGCCGGCCCATGTGAATACCGAAATTCTGGCGCAGGACTTGCGGCAAGATGGGGTGTTGATCGAACCGGGCCGCGTTTTCTTTGCCCCGGACCGCGCGCCACAGAATTTCTATCGCCTGGCCTATTCGACAATCGCGATGGGGCGGATTCCAGAAGGGATTGCTTTGATCGCGGCGCGGATCGCCAAATCTGGTTCTAAGTAGGCTTTTGGTTTGGCTCTAGGACTGCCTTTACTAAATCACTACTATATGTAAAATGAGACTTTAAGTACTGAAAATAAACACTATTGATGCACTCCATTTTGAAAAGGACACTTCGTAAATGGCTATCGCGATTGGATCCCGCCCGACGTTCAAAGTGATGACACCCGTCCGAGCCATTGCGGTTTTCGGCAATCGACAATTCGACTTGGGGAAAGGCGCGAAAATCGGCAAAGGCGCAGGCCGGATGTTTTGACCAAGCAAGGTCAAAGCTGCCATATTCCGGCGGCATGCAGATTTATCGCGGCATTGCAGGAGCTTCTATGCAATTTACGATCGGGCTTCTCGGCTTGGGTGGCTTTAAGCGCAAGCAGGGCTGGGTTTGAGCCTGCCTTTCGATATGACCCCCGGCATTGCCCTTTTCATGGCGATGGTGCTTTTGGGGGCGGCGTTCACGCGCGGTTATTCCGGTTTTGGTTTGCCGACTTTGGTGATGACCAGTGCGGCTTTGGTGATGGACCCTTTGGTATTGGTGCCCGTCATTTTGATGGTTGAAATCTCTCTGTCAGCGCTGCTGGTGCCGGGGGTTTGGCGCCATATCAACTGGCGGCGGGCCGTCACGCTGTTTTCGGGCTCGCTGTTAGGAGTGCCGTTTGGGGTCTATGTGCTGTCCAATATCGGACTCGACCTTGCGCGTGCAATCTTGTCGGGTTTTGTCCTTGTGATGTGCGTATTGCTGAGTTGCGGTTGGAGTTTTGCCAAACCAGTGGGCGATGCGGGGCATATTGGCGTTGGCTTGGTTTCGGGCGTCGCGAATGCAGCGGCGGTTGGCGGGCTGCCGGTGGCCGCGTTTTTTGCCGCATTGGGCCTGCCTGCTGTGGTGTTTCGGGCAACGATCATCGCTTATTTTCTGCTGCTCGACATCTGGTCCTCGGGGATGTTTTGGTATGCGGGGTTCATCACGCGTGACACATGGGTTGCGCTGGCAATGGCGATGCCTTTGCTATTGGTTGGGATTTGGGTGGGAACCTGGCAGTTCAACCGGTCCGCGCCCAAAGAGTTTCGGCGTTTTGCCATTTTGTTGCTGGCGGGGCTGGCGGGGTTGGGCTTGTTGAAGTCCTTTTTGTGAAAGCGAACGGGACCTTCAGAGGTAAGGGCTCAGGAGAGGAATGAAAGACATGTCGGTACTGGACCCAATTTTTGCCAAAGCAAAGCAAAGCCGACGGCTGATTGCATTGAGCGAAGGTGAAGACCCCCGTATTATAGAGGCGGCTTTGCAGTCGGTGAAAAGTGGTTTGGCGCGGATCGTGTTGATTGGGCGCAGCGCGGAAGTTTTGGCGGGCTTAGCGGCCATGGGGGGCGCGCCGGGGGAAGATCTGATTGTTATGGACCCGGAAAGCGATGCGCTGTCCGATGACCTCGCGAGCGCGTTTTATGAGTTGCGAAAGCATAAGGGAATGTCGCCCGAAAAAGCTGCCGCTGCCCTACGTCAGCCGCTGATTTTTGCGGCAATGATGGTGCGTCAAGGCTATGCTGATGGCACAGTGGGTGGTGCGGTTGCGACCACTGCCGATACGGTGCGCGCGGCCTTGCAGGTTTTAGGGCTGCACCCCGGCACCAAGTTGGTTTCATCGTTTTTTCTGATGGTGTTGGATGCAGCACATCACGACCCCAAGCGCGTTGTGGTCTTTGCCGATTGCGGTCTGGTGGTGAACCCGGATGCAACACAGATGGCGGCAATCGCCGCGGCCTCTGCGACGTCTTACGCCGCGCTGATGAATGACACCCCTCGTGTGGCAATGTTGAGTTTTTCCACCAAAGGTTCGGCTGTGCACGCTGATGTCACGAAGGTCTCGGATGCTACGCAAATCGCGGTAGCTGCCAATCCTACGCTTGCCATCGACGGCGAGTTGCAATTTGACGCGGCCTTCGTGCCCTCTGTCGCAGCCAGCAAGGCCAAAGGGTCTGGCGTGGCGGGGCAGGCGAATGTTTTTGTCTTTCCCAACTTGGATGCTGGGAATATCAGTTACAAAATCGCTCAAAGGATCGGCGGCGCCCGCGCCATCGGGCCTATATTGCAGGGCCTTTCCAAACCTGCCAATGATTTGTCGCGTGGCTGCACCACCGACGACGTGTTCAATATGATCGCTGTGACAGCCGCACAGGTGGTTGACGCTTAGTTTGCTGCCCCCGTTTTGGGGTTGCCCTTTACTTGAATAACCAAGGATGCCGAAATGCCAGCACAGCCCGTTTTGAACCTGTCACCGAAAGTCTCGGACGAGATCCGCCAGACCACCTGTTACATGTGCGCTTGCCGCTGCGGGATCAACGTCCATTTGAAGTCTGGTAAGGTCAGCTATATCGAGGGCAACCGCAATCACCCGGTCAATAAGGGCGTGCTGTGCGCCAAAGGAGCCTCGGGGATCAAGCAGGTGACAGCACCGTCGCGCCTGCGCGCGCCGCTGCGCAGGGTGGGGCCTCGCGGTTCTGGCGCCTTTGAAGAGATCAGCTGGGAAGAGGCTTACGGCATCGCGGAAAGCTGGCTGAAACCGCTGCGTGAAACCGCCCCCGAAAAGCTGGCCTTCTTCACCGGGCGCGATCAAAGCCAAAGTCTGACCAGCTTTTTCGCGCAGAACTATGGCACGCCGAACTATGCGGCCCATGGTGGCTTTTGCTCGGTGAATATGGCTGCGGGTGGGATTTACACCATCGGCGGCGCGTTTTGGGAATTTGGCCAGCCCGATTGGGAATACACCAAGCTGTTCGTGCTGTTTGGCGTG
>JBLIGH010000198.1:0-6355 GCA_047636855.1 Pseudorhodobacter sp. | reverse complement strand
CCCGATTTGACCAAAAGGGCGGAGGCATAGGCATCCGCCTCATGCTCGGCCTTCCGCGACAGGCCCGATGCCAGAAGGGTTGTGACAAGCTGTGCCACCCAAACCCCAACAATCGGGATCATTCGGCTTAGAAACCCTGCCAGAAGCATGAAAACCGCATTTTGCCCGGTCACATCAATCATCCGCCGCTTGGTGTGCCCAAGGGCGACATGGCCCAGCTCATGCGCCACAACACTGCCAATTTCTTCTGCAGTTACAATGCCCTGCTTGTAGCGGTCGATAAAACCCCGTGTCAGAAATATCCGACCATCTGGGGCTGCCAACCCATTGACGGGGTCCACATCATAAACATGAACCACGATCCGCGGCAGATCCAGCGCTTGGGCCATCCGGTCCACCACCGCCTCAAGCCGGGCATCTTTTAACGGGGCCGATTGCGCATCCAGCATCCGGCCCGTGCGCCAGACCGAAAACCGGTACATCGCAAAGGCATAAAGCAGCGGCAGCAGGATTGGCAGGAATTTTATCATGGCTTTAATATGGGTGTGTTTGCCGCAATGGAAAGCCCCAAATGCTTCACAGTTTCGCGCGGGCCTTTTTGCGCGATTGCAGCAAGGCCCGGCCCAACAAAAGCGTCATCATGCCGGCTGTCAGCGCGCCAATCAGCGACCCCAACGTGTCCGAGACTTCTTCAATCTGGCTGCCAAAGATATACCCAAGGCTGACATAGACGCTGACCCAAGTGCATTCCCCTGCAAGATCTGCCAATGCAAAACGCCGCCAGCTCATGCGTGTCGCCCCGGCGATCAGGTTCACATAAGGACCCAAGGGGCTGAACAGCCATCGGGTCAGATAGACCGCCCAACCGCCGCGTCGCTGCAACAGATCTTCGGCCTGTGCCATCAAACGACCAGAGGCGGGCATGGCCTGCAAGCGCGCCCAAAGCCGCGCCCCCCCGCCACGCCGCGCCATAAAATAACCCGTCTGATCGCCGATTATTGCGCCCGTCAAAGCCGCAAGGCAGACCTGCCACAAGACCAAATCGCCTGACGCCGAAAACGCGCCACCGGCCATCATCATCAAAGAGGCAGGCAGCGGCAGGGCAAGGCAGGACAGTAAAGTTGCACTGAAAATCACCAACAACCCGTAATCCGAAACCAATAATAGCAGCGTGTCTGTCATGGTTTTGTCTCGACCTTCGGCGGCGGCGGCGGCGGTGGCGGTTGGTCGAACAGGTCCAACACCTGCTGCACCGCGTCGACCAAATCCTGAACCGGAATATCCAGATCACGCGCCAATACACCCAGTGGCGCTTTGGGGTTCGCGCCCGGCTCTAGCCCCAAGGCTGCGGCCAAATCGTCGCGTGGGATGTCATAAGTTTTCGAGATGTAGCGCGGGGTCATCCAAGGTTCGATCGGATGGCGTTCCTTATGCGGATCAAGCCAAAACACCGCAAACACCACCAAACGCAGCAAAAAGAACAGCGTCAGCACGACAGCCAGCCCAAACCCAATTTTCAGCCAAATCGATTTCATCGGCTCAATTCCTTGGTGCCACGCGTAATCCCGTCCAATGTCATCGGCACCATCCGGTCGCCCAGAATGCCACGGATCAGTCGGATCGAATGGCTGTGGTTCCAAAACCGCTCTGGCGTCGGATTTATCCATAGATGACTTTGCCATTGCGCGCAAAGCCGCTGCAGCCAAACCTGACCTGCCTCGGCGTTCCAATGCTCATTGGCGCCGCCGGGTTGAACGATTTCATAGGGGCTCATGCTGGCGTCGCCGACGAAAATGCATTTCCAATCCGGCCCATAGGTGCGCAACAGATCGAAAGTAGGGGTCTGCGCATCCCAGCGACGGTGATTGTCGCGCCACACGCCCTCATAAACGCAGTTGTGAAAATAGAAATGCTCCAGATGGCGAAATTCCGATCGCGCGGCGGAAAACAATTCCTCGACCACTTTGACATAGGGGTCCATCGAGCCACCGACATCCAGAAATAACAACACTTTAACCGCGTTGCGCCGCTCTGGCCGGGTTTGCACATCCAGATAGCCATGCTCGGCTGTGGCGCGAATGGTACCGTCCAAATCCAGCTCTTCTGATGCGCCATCGCGCGCCCATTTGCGCAAGCGTTTAAGCGCCACTTTGATGTTGCGTGTCCCCAGCTCTAGCGTGTCGTCCAAGTTGCGAAATTCGCGCTTGTCCCAGACTTTTACGGCGCGGCCATGGCGGCCTTCTTTCTGACCGATCCGCACGCCTTCGGGGTTATAGCCGTAGGCCCCAAACGGGCTGGTGCCGGCAGTGCCGATCCATTTATTGCCGCCCTGATGACGTTCTTTTTGCTCTTCCAGCCGCTTGCGCAGCGTGTCCATCAACGCCTCGAAACCGCCCAAAGCCTCTAATGCTGCGCGCTCTTCGGCTGAAAGGTGCTTTTCGGCCAGCTTGCGCAACCAGTCTTCGGGCAGATCCAACGCCTTAAGAACCTGTTCTGAAGATATGGTTTCAAGACCTTGAAAACTATTGGCAAAGGCAACATCAAACCGGTCAAGATGACGCTCGTCCTTGACCATAGTCACACGGGCAAGGTAGTAAAATCCGTCAAGATCATAGGTCACAAGACCCGCCGCCACCCCTTCCAGAAACGACAGATATTCGCGCAAGGAAACGGGAACCCCGGATTTGCGCAAATTGTCGAAGAAGGGTAGAAACATCGATCTAGTACTGCCGTTCGATGAAGATTGTCAGAAACAACCCGATCAGCGCGAAGGCGATGCCATAGGCCGCTGCATATTGTGCGGCGTCCAATGTTTTGCCACCCCGCCGTTTGGCCGTGGTCGCACCGATAATAGCGCCAAGTGTCATGCTTGCCAGAACGATCATTCGCCCGCCCCTTTTACGGGCGCGTGCGCCCTTTAACTTCTGTTACCACGCCGGGCTAAGGCCTCGATCTCCGAGACCCGTGCCTGGACCTGCTTGTCCGAGCCGAAGCCATAGCGCGCCCAGCCCAGACTGTCTATGCGAACAGCCTCTGCCTCGGCGCCGTGACCTTGCATCTTCAAGGCTGCAGACTTGACCAACATTAACGTCGCCATCAATGCGGCATTTTCGGCAGCGGCAACCACGGGTATCGAGCGATTGGCAATATCCAATGCCTGTTTCGCATCGCCGCGCGACAAAGAATAGGCCGCCAGTTGCATATCAACATGGGCTGCATGAATTCCGCCTCCCGGCAGGCTGCGGTAAATTCGGCCCGCCTCTGCAAAGGCGGAAATCGCTTTTTGAGGATCACTCGCCAATGTGATGCGGGCCAAAGCGAAATAGCTGAAGGCCAAACGCCCGTCGGTCCAATTTTGAGCCTTCGCGGTCGACAGCGCCTGAAGTGCCGCCTCTTCACGCCGGCCTTTGTCGGCACTGCTTCCCAAAGCGGTCACGATGGCGTTGATCCAGAAACGCGGCGTCACCGTCGCTTGCAAAGGCGCGCCAAAGCCACCGACCGGATTGATGCGTTTCAATATGCCCGGAAGCCGGCTTGCCACTTGCGCCTGCGTCATGCCTGATTTCAGTTCGGGCGCATAAAAGGCCCGCAGGATCGTCATATCGAACCCGGTCAGCGAGGTGTGAAAGTTGTCATCATTGAAGACGGAATCAGTGAGCCGGTACAGATCGTTCAAGGGACCCATCGCTTGCGCCAGCTCTTCATGCAGGCAATCGCGTACCTCTTGCGCCGAGCTGTCGGCCGGAACAAAAACCGCGACCTTTTCGCGTTGATGCAGGTTGGTCCAATCCAATGTTCCAGAATTGCGTGCATTTTTGAACTCGCTCCACGAGCCGACACGCGGCACGACAAAACAAGCGACATTGCTATAGGTGGTATGGATGGTGCTGCGTGGCACAAATTCGATGTTGATCGAGGCCATTGGACCCGTTATTTCGCGCACATCAATCCCGGCCTCGTTGCGAAACCGCTGCAAAAGCCGCGACAGATCGGTTGCGGCGCTGGCTGGAACCGCGCCCGACATGCGCACCGTGATAGGGCCTTCAAAACGCGCGAAGATCGGCAAAGGCCGCCCGCTTTCCATCGCAAAGGTCAATTCCAGAAAATCACGGGCGATCTCGGCATTGCTGTGTTTGGATTTGGCCGCAGACTGGGTTCCAAATAGGTTCATCGCTGTCGGGATCTGGGACCCTTCGGCAGAGGTGGATTTGGTATTGCTCATAGATACTTCGGCACCAGGACTGGGTACACAGGCGGTCAGTAGTCCAATCGCCAAAAGGGAGGCCAAACGCATATCAGGCAGCTTTCTTATATGTCATGAAGGGCGAAATGGCCTCAGCTTTAGCGCCACCCTCTGCCCCCAAAAGGCTTTCTGCGGCTTTCCACAGAACGATCGGGGCATGTTGAGCCCAGGAGTAATCATAAAGCTGTGCGATCAGGGTCGCCCGCAGCACTGTGCGGTCCGCCTCGTGCAGATGGTCAGGAATGATGTATAGATCTTGCACACAAAATGCGGTCTCAAAGGCGAATGTACTGCGGCGCACGCCGTATTGAACCAGCCCCACCAAGCGGCCGTCATATTCTGCGGCCAATGCGCCTGCCTGCGCCGTTGCCGTCAGCGATTTGAACAGGGCGACCTTATCGATCCAGCGCATTTTGACGCGGTTCACCCAAAGATAGTTGTTCCATATCGGAAGCCACGCCTCAAAGTCTTTGGGCGTCAGGGGTCTGATCGTAACGTTTTCGGTTTTGGTCATGACACTTATCCACGGCTTGTTCTGCTCTGAGGTCTACAGAACAAGCCGGAGTGTCCGTTTCACGGCCCAGTTGTGTCAATGATGGGGAATTTAGACAAATTCGCGGGGTCTACTGCTAGACATCGCTGAGGCCCAAAACGCCAGATTTTCCCCGTTTTGATCGCGTTATATTTCAACATGTTACGTAAATCACCGATTGCGTGAACCAATTGTGGCGTGAATGTGGCCAAAGCTCGGCGATCGCGCCTTATTGTTTGCCGATTCTCTCTCTGGAATTAAGGCATTAAGCCACAAAGTTAAGACGCCACATTCACAATGGCCTGCAACTGCGCTTAACGTTGTCCACGTGCCATGAAGGCCAAGCGTTCAAACAAATGCACGTCCTGCTCATTTTTCAACAAAGCGCCATGTAGGCGCGGCAGGCTGACCTTATCGCGTTGCAAATCCTCGGGTGTGAGGTCCTCTGCCAGCAACAGCTTTAACCAATCGAGCACCTCAGAGGTGGAGGGCTTCTTCTTTAGCCCCGGCATTTCGCGCAACTCAAAAAACTGGGTCAGGGCGGTGGTCAGCAAAGCGGGTTTGATACCGGGGAAATGGACTTCGACAATGGCGCGCAACGTTTCCATATCGGGAAACCGGATAAAGTGGAAAAAACACCGGCGCAAAAACGCATCCGGCAGCTCTTTTTCATTGTTTGACGTAATGATGACGATGGGCCGCTGCCGGGCTTTCACCAACTCGCCTGTCTCATAGACAAAAAACTCCATCCGATCGAGCTCTTGCAACAGGTCGTTGGGGAATTCGATATCGGCCTTGTCGATCTCGTCAATCAGCAAAACCACGCGCTCGTCCGCGTCGAAAGCTTGCCACAGCTTGCCTTTGCGGATGTAGTTTTTCACGTCATTCACCCGCGCGTCACCCAATTGGCTGTCGCGCAGCCGGCTGACCGCATCATATTCATATAGACCCTGCTGCGCTTTGGTTGTCGATTTCACATGCCATTCTAACAGCGGCATCCCCAAAGCCGATGCGACCTGACGTGCCAACTCTGTCTTGCCTGTGCCGGGCTCGCCTTTAACCAACAAAGGTCGTTGCAAAACCACCGCTGCATTCACGGCAACGGTCAGATCTTCGGTGGCGATATAGCGATCAGTCGAGGAAAATTTCATCTTTGGCCTTAAAGCTTTCTAGGAGAACCGAGCGGACCTTACTGCCTGTGAGATTTTGTCGCAACGGCTAGTGACAAACGATTCCCCTTGCGCTAGATGACGCGTCAAGCAAAAGCGCAACTTACCGGAATTTCCCCTGTCGGATTGATCCGACTTTTAGGAGAGCGATGCAATGAAGGCTGAATCCTTTCTCCCCGAAGATTACCACCCGGCTGAAAGCGAGCCTTTCATGAATGATCGGCAGCTGGAGTATTTTCGGCGCAAGCTTATGACTTGGAAACAGGAATTAAACGAGCAATCTGCCGAGACCATTGAAGGTCTGCAAGGGTCGGCGCGGGCAGTGCCTGATATCGCAGACCGCGCCTCGGAAGAAACCGACCGTGCGTTGGAATTGCGGACGCGGGATCGGCAACGCAAGCTGGTCTCGAA
>JBLIGH010000197.1:0-6363 GCA_047636855.1 Pseudorhodobacter sp. | reverse complement strand
CGCTGGGCCAAGCTGGCGCGACAATGGCGCTGTGATTGTCGTTCAGGACATGGAACAGGCGGCGGCACTTTCCAACCGAATGGCCCCGGAACATCTGGAGCTTTGCGTGGCCGACCCAGAAGCGCTGTCGCACAAGATAACGCATGCGGGGGCAATCTTCCTTGGCGCTTGGACGCCCGAGGCCATTGGCGATTATATCGGCGGACCAAACCATGTGCTGCCCACGGCGCGTTCGGCTCGGTTCTCGTCGGGACTGTCGGTGATGGATTTTGTCAAACGCACAACATTGGCACAAATGACGCCCGCCGCATTGCGCGCCATTGGCCCTGCGGCCGAACGTTTGGCGCGGTCAGAAAGCCTAGAGGCACACGGGCTTTCGGTGCGCGCAAGGCTGGACCGTCTGAACGACTAGCAGCCGTTGTGTTGAAGGGGCGGGGATGTTGTCGTTTCAACACAAAACCTGACAAAGGCGCTTGGCGAACGGCCATCTTGTTTCCCACGTTTTGGGAACCAGCCCTTGCGCAATTCACGAGTCTGCGCCATCAAACTCTATATCTGTGATGGAATGAGCCTATGACCTGTATCTGCCATATCGAGATTGACGAAGCCGGCCTCGCCCTGCCAACGCCAGAGATTGAGCAAGAGCGCAAGGTCGCGATTTATGATCTGCTGGAAGAGAACCACTTTGCCCTGCCCCAGCGCGAAGGTAAGGTGGTCCCCGACGGGCCATACCGGTTAGGGCTTGCGATCCGGGATGGCAGGCTGATCTTCGATCTCGCCACGCAAGACATTGTAAAGGTTGTAGAGTTCCATTTGTCCCTTGGGCCTTTCAAGCAGGTGGTCAAAGATTATTTCCAGATTTGCGAAAGCTATTTCGAAGCGGTAAAGCGCTTGCCACCCAGCCAGATCGAAGCCATCGATATGGCCCGGCGCGGCATCCATAACGAAGGTGCGCGCGTGCTTCAGGAACGGCTAGAGGGCAAAGCCGAGGTTGATCTCGACACTGCGCGCCGTTTGTTCACTCTTATTTGCGTTTTGCATTGGGGGTGAGCGTGGCGGATTTTCCGCATTCGGTGTTGTTTTGCTGCGACCACAACGCAGTCCGCTCGCCGATGGCAGAGGGATTGATGAAACAGATGTATGGCCAGCGCGCCTATGTCCAATCGGCTGGCGTCAAAAATGACATGGAAATTGATGGCTTTTCCGTCGCGGTTTGTCAGGAATTGGGGATCGAACTTGCCCGCCATCGCAGCCGCTCTTTCGAGGAAATGCAGCAATGGGGCGATGATCTGAGCCAATTTGACTTGATCATAGCGCTGTCGCCCGCCAGCCAGCGGCTTGTGCTGGATCTGACGCGCTTTCACCATCTTGAGATTGAATATTGGCCCATCCTGGACCCAACGGGCTTGGGTGACGCCCGCGAGGCGAAACTTGCCGCATATCGACAGGCACGCGATCAGATACGTGACAGAATGTTTGCGCGTTTTGGCCCACCAACCGAGGAACCCGAATGAGCAAAGGTCTGATCACACGCTATTATTCCGCGTTTAACGCCGGTGACGCCAAAGCCATGTTGGCCTGCGTCGCAGACAATGTAGAGCACCGCGTGAATGAGGGCGGTATCCGTCGGGGCCGCGCGAAATTCGAAGCATTTTGCGGTCATATGGGTGTCAGTTACCGTGAAAACCTGCGCGACATAACCATATTCACCTCGGATGACCCTAACCGGATTGCCGCCGAATTCACCGTTCATGGCACTTATTTGCAAACGGACCCTGGCCTGCCAGAGGCAAGCGGCCAAACCTATGTCCTTCCGGCGGGCAGCTTTTTCGACATCAGCGACGGTTTGATTGCGCGTGTCACGACGTTTTACAATCTGAAAGATTGGTTGGATCAGGTTTCGTGATCACGCAGCACTGCCTGACAGGCGCGGATCTGGATGCCGTTTTGGACGATGTCGCCGCTTTAAGGATCACGGTTTTCCGCGACTGGCCCTATCTCTATGAAGGGTCATTGGAGTATGAGCGCCATTATCTGGAACCCTACCGAAACAGCGCAAAAGCGATTGTTGTGGGGGCATTTGACGGCACAAAGCTGATCGGCGCTGCGACCGGCACCCCGATGACAGACCATGCCAGCGACTTCGCGGCAGCCTTTTCGGCAGTAGACATACCGCTGAGTACAATCTTTTACTGTGCAGAGTCGGTGTTGCTGCCAGCCTATCGTGGTCAAGGGCTGGGGCACCGTTTTTTTGACGCCAGAGAAGCCCATGCCCGCAGTTTAGGGCACAGCCATTCCGCCTTTTGTTCCGTGGTCAGACCAAAGACGCATCCGCTTCGACCCCTGGCCGCCCGCGATCTTTCGGGTTTCTGGTCCGGGCGCGGCTATGCGCCTGTGCCCGGCGTGATCGCACAGTTTGAATGGCGTGATATTGATCAAGCAGAAGCGACACCAAAGCCGTTACAATTTTGGATGCGCGCGCTTTAACTTGGGCTTCACCCGAACAAAAGACTAAAGAATGTCGTGATCTTGTTCGTATGTTTGAGCCACTTTGAAGGCGGCCAAAAGCATCGTTAAGGATCCAGCCAAGACGTAAGCGAGGATCGCCATCGGCATGCTATGCCCCGCAAAAAGGATTGCTGTTGCCGAGACAAGACCTGTCAAAATGCCAAGAAGAAGATATGCGATAACCATCTGTCCATCCTTCATATATCCCAGACAGTAAAGCATTTCAATCCTGAGTTGTAAAGCGTACTTAATTGCGAGCCCTTATCCTTGCGCGGAATTTCGCGTACCCTATGCTGCGACTCAATTCTTTCCAAATAGATAACGACATCACATGAAAATCGCAGCGGCGGCCTACCCTCTTTCCTTTTTTGACTCCTTTTCGGGTTATGCCGACAAGATAACCTCTTGGGTGGCCGATGCTGCGGGCCAAGGCGCTGATTTGCTGGTGTTCCCGGAATATGCGGCGATGGAGCTTGCAAGCCTTGGCGGACGCGCCTTGGCCCAGAATATCGAAGCCGCTTTATACGAGGTTGCCCATCACGGCCCGGCCGTCTCGGCCCTGCATTCTGCGCTTGCGGCCCAATTTGGGGTGCACATCTTGGGTGCGTCAGCGCCGTTTTTTGACGCGGACCGTCCGGTTAACCGGGCCACGCTTTACGGCCCCGGCGGTATCATCGGACACCAAGACAAACAGATCATGACCCGGTTCGAGCGGGAAATCTGGCATGTCGTGCCGGGCCAAGGCTTGACCCTTTTCGACACCCCCTTAGGCCGGATTGGCGTGCTCATCTGTTATGACGGCGAGTTTCCGCTTTTGGCCCACGCGCTTGTCAAAGCAGGGGCGGAAATTTTACTGGTCCCGTCCTGCACCGATACACTTGCAGGTTATACCCGTGTTCGGGTCGGTGCGATGGCAAGGGCGCTGGAAAATCAATGTGTGGTTGTTCAGGCGCCGACCGTGGGGCTTTGTGATTTTTGTCCCGCCGTTGACGAGAATGTCGGTGCCGCCGCAATCTATGGTCCCCCAGATAAGGGATTTCCGCCCGATGGGATTTGCGCGCAGACGCCGCTAAATCAACCCGGTTGGGCGATTACCGAAGTCCACATCAGCGCGATTGCGGAAGTGCGCCGCAACGGCCAGGTGCTAAACCTTGCGCATTGGCCGGAACAAATCGACAGGATTGCAACGCACGTTAAATGTGTTTCGGCCCGATAATTGCTCGAGATATCAAAAAATCGTTTTAATACAATACATTGCCTCGGTCGCTGCAGCCCGGTACAGCAGTCCCCATAAGACGGTACAAGCATAGAACACCATCAACCCGCATTTTCCCCTTGAAAATCAGGACTTGCAGGCGCATTTACCCGCAATCGCCTGCAACCACGTTGCGGGCTCAACTTAATTGGAGAAACCATGGCTAAGGAAGACATTCTCGAATTCCCCGGTGTCGTCAAGGAACTCCTGCCTAATGCGACATTCAAGGTCGAACTCGACAATGGCCATGAATTGATCGCTGTGATGGCAGGCAAGATGCGCAAAAACCGCATTCGTGTTCTGGCAGGAGACAAGGTTCAGGTCGAAATGACCCCCTATGACCTGTCAAAAGGTCGTATCAACTATCGCTTCAAGTAAGCGTCCAGCGGGCATCTCATGCGTCTTATCCTAGGTTCTGCCAGCCCGCGCCGCCGCGACCTGCTGGCTCAGATCGGGGTGACGCCCGATGACATTCAACCCCCTGATGTGAACGAAGACCCCCTGAAGGGAGAGCTGCCGCGCCCCTATTGCGCGCGCATTGCGCTGTCAAAAGCCCAGGCAATTCAGGCCGATCCGGATGATATTATCCTATGTGCTGACACGACCGTGGCGCTGGGTCGCAGGATTCTGGGCAAGCCTGTGGATGCGGGCGAGGCTGCCGAATTTCTGATTGCTTTGGGCGGGCGGCGTCATAGCGTGATCACGGCTTTGGCTGTTCGGCGCGGCGACAAAATCTGGACCCGCGAAGTGGTCTCGGCGGTTAAGATGAAACGGTTGTCGGATATCGAGCTGAACAGCTATCTTGCCTCCAATGATTGGCAAGGCAAAGCGGGCGGATACGGCATCCAAGGGGCTGCGGGGGCGTTCATTCCATGGATTTCCGGCTCTTTCACTGGCATCATGGGCCTGCCGGTGGCGGAAACAGCCACAATGCTTGCAACGGCAGGCTACCCTGTCTGGAAGGAAAACCTATGAAGGGCCGCGTCGTAATTCTGGACCAGATCCGGGGCCGCAAAGCTGCGGCGCTGCTGGTCGATGGGCAATTGCAAGATCTGTTGATCGACACCGAAACCGACACGGCACTGCCGGGTGCTATTTACCGCGCCGTGGCCGATCGACCGATGAAGGGACAGGGCGGGGTTTTCGTCAAGCTTCCCGATGGTTCTGGCTTTGTGCGCCAAATCTCGGGCATCGCCCCGGGTGCGCGGCTTTTGGTGCAGGTGACAGGCCCGACAGAGCCGGGCAAAGCCACGCCCGTGACAACGCGCCTGCTGTTCAAAAGCCGCTACGCCATCGTGACGCCAGATGCGCCCGGCCGTAACATCTCACGCCGGATCCGCGATGAAGAGATCCGGTCGGAATTGGAAGCGCTCGCGACCGACGGCATGGCGGGGGCTGACGAGTCCATCGGCCTGATCTTACGCTCTGCCTGCGAAGCCGCAGATACGACCGAGATTGCCGATGACATTGCCGCAATGCGCGGATTAGCCGAGGCGGTTTTGGCCGATACCACTGGCGGTCCTGAATTGCTGGTCGAGGGTGCTAGCGCGCAAGAAACGGCATGGCGCGATTGGGCAGACCCAGCGCCGGACGAGGTTGACGATGCCGAAGGCGCGTTTGCGGCGCACAGCGTCGATGACATGATCGAGGCCCTGCTATCGCCCCGTGTCGAGCTTGTCGGCGGTGGGCATATGATGGTGGAGCCAACCCGCGCCCTGATCGCTGTAGATGTGAATACCGGCGGCGACACCTCGCCTGCTGCCGGGTTGAAGGCCAATATCGCTGCGGCCCGCGATTTGCCGCGCCAATTGCAACTGCGCGGGCTTGGCGGGCAAATCGTGATCGATTTCGCCCCTGTGCCAAAACGAGACCGCGCCGTGCTGGATCAGGTGTTGCGTGCCGCTTTCAAAGGCTCGGCGGCTGAAACCAGCCTCGTGGGTTGGACAACGCTTGGCCTGTACGAACTGGTGCGCAAACGCGACCGTCTGGCTTTGACCGAGGTTCTGGCATGATCTGCCCCATATGCGCGCGCGAAGCCGAAGACGCAAAATACCGCCCCTTTTGTTCGCGTCGCTGTGCTGACGTCGATTTGGGCCGATGGTTGAAGGGCAGCTATGCCATTCCAGTTGAGGCCAGCGAGGAGGACGAATTCGCGCCGCCATCAGAGCCAAAGCAGCCTCGGCAATGAAACATGCGTAAAGCTGTGTTTTTTTCGTCAAATCCTCTGGACAGCCTCCGCACCCTCGCATAATACCGCCGAACGTGCCCGGATAGCTCAGTTGGTAGAGCAGCGGATTGAAAATCCGCGTGTCGGCGGTTCAAATCCGTCTCCGGGCACCACGTTATCAATAGCTTGCAAGGTTTTGTTCTCCTTCGCCGTTGAGTTTTGAAACTCCTGTTGAAACATTTACGTTCTGTCCTTGTTCTGTTCCGCACGATTCCGCGCCTGTTGCGCCTCTCGTGCAAGTTCCAGTTGCCGAACCTCGCCGCCGTACTTTTTCAGCATCTCGGTGCTGGAATGCCCGGTTATGGCTTTGACCAGTTCGTCACTGCATCCAGCTTGATAAAGTTCAATGGTGGCATTCTTGCGCAGACCGTGG
>JBLIGH010000196.1:0-6397 GCA_047636855.1 Pseudorhodobacter sp. | reverse complement strand
GGCGTGACCATCGTTAAAACTGAAAATGGCGGCGCTGTGGTCATTTTGGACGCCAACTTTAGCCTTGATGGCGCACCGGACCCAAGCGTTGGTTTTGGCAAAGACGGCACGTTCGTCAAAGCGACGAACCTAGGCGCGCTGACCCAGAACACCGGTCTGCAAGTCTTCGTGGTGCCTGCAAGCGTCAATGTCGATGACTTCAACGAAGTCTATATCTGGTGTGAGCAGTTCAACGTCTCACTGGGTATTGCTTCGCTAAAATAATCCACGCACCAGTTCAGACACAATCGGAGGGAAAGCACCAATGCCGCGTTTTATGAATAAGACGATTCATGCCTATCTCGATTATCCCGTGGCGCTCGGCTTGATTATCATGCCCATTATTTTGGGATTGGGTGCGGTTCATCCGTTGGCATTTTGGCTGTCGGTTGTTACTGGCCTTGCCGCCCTTGTGTTGACGATTTTTACGGATCACCATCTTGGCGTGATACGCATCCTGCCTTACAAGCTCCATCTGATGGTGGATTTTATGGTGGGCTTGGCATTTGTTGCCGCACCTTTCGTCTTGGGCTTCACTGGTATGGAAGCCGGCTACTATTGGGGTCTGGGTGCGATCGTTCTGCTTGTGGTCGCTTTGGACAACACGCAAGAAATGGTTCCCGCAAAATAAACAAACAGCATGACCGGCATCAACCAGTTTGAGGTCGGTCATCATCCCTAAATCTAAAAATACGTGCCCGTAGGCGCGCTGCAAATCCCAAGCCCGTTGCAGCGAACATGGACCCCAGTCGCGGCGTATGACAAGCGAACAACAGCGGTGATCCAAACAAGGCAATTGATTTTGAACTCACCCGGCTGATACAAGAAAGCGTTGCGTAGGGCAGGTGCCCAACCCCCCGGATTGTGGCCTGAAAAGCAGCATGGGGGGGGTAAAACAGCCTGACAGTTGCATCGTTTATCGGAGTATTTTTTTGCCATGGCGCTATTTGACTGGCTTATGCCCCGCCCCCCCGAGCCGCCCGTGCAAAAGCAATCCTATATTGATGCGCAAGAAAACGGGGCACGCCAGATCATTCCCAACGCCAGTCGGCCAGACTTCTCGCACACACACCGGGTTCCCGAGGGCGATTTCCGCTTTATCGCACTGGATGTCGAAACGGCTTGCGGCGATGCGGCCAGCATCTGCCAAATCGGCCTCGCTTGCGTGCAAGCAGACGACCAGATCCAAACCTTTTCGATTCTGGTCAATCCGGGCACTCGGTTTGATCCTTTCAACATCCAGCTTCACGGCATCGGTCCTGATCATGTGGTTGATGCCCCCCGTTTTCCCGCTGTGTTGACTGCAATGTTGCCCTTGCTGACACGGCATCACCTTATCCAACACAGCAGTTTCGACAAACGGGCCATTATTGCTGCCTGTGGTTTTTGCGGTATCGCACCGCCGGATCTTCGCTGGAGCGACAGCGTCACGATTGCCCGGCGCGCATGGCCCGAGCTAAAGGGGAACGGTGGCCATGGGCTGGCAAACCTCAAGCGGACGCTAAAGCTGCAATTTCATCATCACGACGCAGGCGAAGATGCCCGCGCCGCAGCACTGGTCGTGTTGCACGCCGAAACCCGGCTTTCGATGCCATTTGAACAGCTGATCTTGCCCCTTGCTAAATCCCGCCCTTCGGCAAAGCAAATTCGGACGGGCAAAGCTGACGGGCGACTGGCAAGCATGGTCGCGGTGTTCACCGGAAATCTGAGCATGTCGCGTGAAGCGGCGGCTGATCTTGCCGCCGTGGCAGGTCTAAGCGTCAAAACAAGTGTAACCAGGCAAACCACCCATCTGGTGGTAGGGGATCGGGATCTGAGCGTTTTGGCGGATCATCTGAAAAGCACCAAGCACCGCAAGGCCGAAGAGATGCGTGAAGCGGGACATCCGATCCGGATCATGGGGGAAACAGAGTTCAATCTTCTTTTGGCCAAGGCTCATACGGGTTGAGGTTGCCTATTTTACGATTGAGATGCGGGGCGGCCTTTAGCCAAATCTTGCGACAAATGCCGCCAGTTGGCTGCAAAAGCGTGCTCGAAATGATCAGGATCCAAATTCTGCGCTGACGGCGCCGCCAGTTGCCCCGTTGTTACCTGCTCTAATGCGAGGTTCCATGCGGCCACAGAATTGTTGGCAACGGTTCGTGCGCCATGCGGAACATGATCGACCAAACCGTCGATATCATTGACCAAAAGACTGCGCCCGGCAGCAAGCGCTTCAATGGCAACCAGACCGTACGCTTCCCAGTTTGACGGCATGGCGACGGCATCAACTTTTGCCATCGCAGCGACGGGCTCGGGCGCGAACCCGCTGAAACGGATGCGCGCGTCGTTGCCTGCCAGATTACGCAGGGCAGCTTTTTCGGGGCCCTCGCCGTAGATGTGCAGGGCAACGTCTGGGCAGCGCGTCTGCCGGAATGCGGCGATCAACGTGTCAAACCCTTTTTGCCGGTCCAACCTGCCAATCGCGCCAATCACTCGGATTGGTCCCCGCACTGGTGCAAGAGCGCGAAACGCCGACAGATCAACGCAAGACGGAATGATGCAAAGCGCAGAGGCTTGCACAGCGCCGCTTTCAATCAGCCATTGCCCTTGTGCACGACTTACGGCGACAACCCGGTTGAACAGACCATAAGCGATGCGCAGCAAGGCTGAAAAACGTCTTTTATGGGTGACGTTGGCAGCCACAAACCCTTTCGTATAGCTATGCTCGACGTGAACAATCGCCGTTCGCGGATGACACGCACGCAACGCAGCCAGCATCGGCAGTGCCCGCCAGCTTACCGCCAAATGTGAAACGATGATGTCCGCACTTAACCGGTGCTGCAAAACGTGCCCCCGTGCCACACGAAGCAGGCTGTGTTGTGCAAATTGGGCCATTTCTGGCGCAGTCAGGATGTGATCCAGGACCCGCATGACCCCACCCGCCGTGGTGTCATCAACCAGATGAACGACACGCGGCAGGGTCATTGGGTCGCACCGGTAGCTGGGCGACGCTTGACCAAACCCATTGCCAGACGCATAAGCTTTCCACCCAAAAGCCAAAGGGCAGCCGTCGCCGCAAGGGTGATGAGCGATTTGCCGGGCTCTTCGATCAGGGGCATCCGCGATTGCGCAAGCCACGCACGCGTCATTGCCACGGCGCGGGGGGTGTCAAGATCGCTGATCGCGCGGCGGCTAAGATAGCGCAATTGATACGCCCGCGCTGCAGGCGTGTTGACAACAAAGAACGCCGGGTTCAACGGCGTAAGTTTGGTCACCATACGCTCCCACGCTGCCAGCTGCCGGTCCGTTGCGGCCGACAGCCCACCCGCGCTGACGCGGTACTGCGTCAACAGACCCGGAACGCCCTCAAACGCCCAATCCGTGCTTAGCGAAATGCGCAACCAGCATTCGATGTCCTCGGACTGGCGGAAGGTTTCGTCGAAATACCAATCGCGGGCTTTTTCGTGATGCGGCCGGTAGGCGATGGCATCAAGCACCGCGCGCCGCAAAACCACAGCAGAGCCATTGCCAATGGGATTGCGCTTGAAGATTATCGCCGCATCCACAGCCTTCAAGCGGGGGCGCTGCGCTTGCCCCAAAAGGTCACCCGCATCATTGATCAACGCCGACCCGGAATAGCTGATCCCAACATGCGCATTGGCCTTCAGATGCGCCAGATGGACGGCAAGCTTTTGCGGTAACCAAAGATCATCGGCGTCGCAAAACCCGATCACTTCACCGCGCGCTGCCGCAATACCGGTGTTGCGTGCGCCCGCCAGACCACGGTTTTCCTGCCGGATCACACGGACCCGCCGGTTACGGGCGAAGTCATGCGCAATGCGTGCCGTGTCGTCACTGGAACCATCGTCGACGATGATGATCTCAAAGTCGGGATAGGTCTGCGCAAGTAAGGCCTGCAGCGTATCGGGAAGCGTCGCTTCGACGTTGAAGGCAGGGACGATGACGGAGGCAAAGGTCATGGCAAGTCTTTCTGATAAATCACGAAAACAGGGATTGGCGGGTCGCACGGGGCAAGATGAGCGCCCCAAACGCCGCCACTAGGGTCAGTCCACCGCGACGCAGCGGTGTGAAAAACCCCACAGGGCTGTAGGAAAGGCCGATCACCGCGTGGCGGAGGGCTTGTGTGCGCGCATCGCCCAAGCGCAGCGCCCGTCGGGCAAGGTAGCGATGATGCACGGCGTGGCTTTGGGCGCTGGGGCGAATGCCAAACTGGGCTGCGATGGCAATGGCGCGGTTGCGCCCGGCGAGCATCGCATCCAGATCCGTCGAAAGCCCGCCGATGCTTGTGCGGTACAGCGTTTGCAAGGTGGGAACCCCGATGATCCGCGCGCCGCTGCCGACCAAGCGGATCAGCCATTCCAGATCCTCGTTATGAACCATCGAGACATCAAACCCACCGGAGGCCACAAAGACGCTACGGCGCAGGGCGAAGTTGGACATTGTGCAGACGGGGTTTTCCCCAAGCAATTGCTGGATGGACAAAGGCTCGTGGGGCACCGTTGAAAAGACGCCGGTATCGAAAGGGTTCGCCTGAAAGAACCCGATTTGGCCGTAAACCCCGTCGATCTTTGGGGTGGCGAATGTCTGTGCCAGTTGCGCCAACTTGGACGGCAGCCAAAGGTCATCGGCATCACAAAAGGCAATTAACGCGCTTTGGGCATGCTGTTGCACGCCGCAATTGCGGGCCTGGCTTGGACCTTTGCCTTTGTTGCGCACCATACGGATGCGCGGGTCGCGCAGGGCTGCGGTCCGTATCACTTCGGCGGTGCCATCGGTAGAGCCGTCATCAACACAGATCGCCTCCCAATCCGTCAGGGTTTGAGCGATGAGGCTTTCCAGCGTCTGCAAGATTGTTGCCTCGGCGTTGAAACAGGGCAGAATGATCGAAAACACGGGCATAGGTTAGATCCTTGCAAGAGGGCGGCTGAAAGCGAAAGACAGGGCCGGCATCGACGCGCCAATCATCAAGATGGTCGCAACCACGGCATAGCCGGTGGCCACGGCGACCAGACCGTAGGGGGCAAACACCGCAGTGTTCATCATCAGTGCGGCAGTGATTGTGGCGGTCAGCCAAAATTCACGGTGGGCGCGACCCGTTGCACGCAACCAGCCTGCCGTGGCCGACCAAAGCGTGGTGGGGATCGCGACAAGGCACAGGATCGACACGATCTGATCCAACCCTGTCCAACCGTCCCCCAAAAGCATCGGCACATAATAGGGCGCAAGGATTGCCTGCAGCAAAACAGCGGGCGTGATCAGCGTCATGGCCAAAACGATGCTTTGACGCAGGGCAAGGGTCTTGTCGGTGCTGGCGCAAAGATGCGGGAACAAGACGGTGGAAAACGCAACCGTAAACGAGTTTGCAAGGCTTAGCCCCGCATTGAACGCCATGAAATAAAGGCCCAGCACCTCTGGCCCCATCAAAACGCCAACAATCAACTTATCAGCCTGTAGGCGCAGCGCTTTGACCAACTCGACCCCCATAACCGCCCAGCCAAAGCTGAAAAAGGGGTGCAGCGGGGCGCGGCCATGGCTGAGGTCAAGCGTCCAAGGCTGAAGCCTGCGCATTGCCACCAGCCAAAAGGGCGCGGTCAACAAGCGTGGCAGGATCAAAGCCAAAGCAGATGGCCAAAACAGCGCAAGCACCGCCGACAATAGATTTGCCGCCACATTCTGCGCGCCTGAAATCACCGCCGTTTGGCGCAGCTTTCCCGTCCGCATCGCCAAAGCGGTCTGCACAAGCCCGGCTGGCATGAACAGATATTCGCCCGCCAGCAGAAGGATCAGACACAGCAGCTCGACACTGCCGCCGGTGGCATAAAGGGCCAGACCAACGGCAGATTGCGCGGCGAATAACCCCAGACACCAAATCCAAAAAATCCGATGTGCGGTTGCGCAGGTTTGAGGCAACTCTGCCTCAGGGGCCGCAATGATCTTTTGACCAACACCGTTCTCGGTCAGCGATTTCAGAATGTCGGCCGCAGCCAGCGCGGCCGCTGCCACGCCGATCTGTGCAAGATCAAGCGAGCGTGCCACAGTCACAACGACCAAAAGCCGCGATGCTTTGGCCGCCACCTCAGAGGCACCATAAGCAAACAGGTTTCGCGCGATTTGCGATGTCATGAAGCGGGCAGTCATTTCGGTGTGTCCAATCAATGTGTTGGACCCTGTTTACGCGACTGCGCCCGTTGCTGTCCTCAACGCCGCCGGAGAGGTGGGCGGGGCAACAGAACTGCATCATACCCGTAAGGATAAGCGCGCCGATACCATCGCCCCCTCGACCGGCTAAGATGAAATGCCTATGAATGTGCAACCCAAGGTCAAAAGGTGGCAACAGGCATGTCTCAGACACTTA
>JBLIGH010000195.1:0-6438 GCA_047636855.1 Pseudorhodobacter sp. | reverse complement strand
GGGATCATTGATGAAAAACCTAATCCTGACGACCGCACTTTTGGCGCTGACCTCGGGGTTTGCCGCGGCACAAACCATCCGAATGGGCACCGAGGGCGCCTACCCTCCTTATAACTTCATCAATGATGCAGGCGAAGTTGACGGGTTTGAGCGCGAACTGGGTGACGAGCTTTGCGCCCGTGCCAGCTTGACCTGCGAATGGGTCACAACCGATTGGGATGGTATCATCCCGAACCTGCAATCTGGCAACTATGACACGATCATCGCGGGGATGAGCATCACAGCAGAGCGTGAAGAAGTCATTGATTTCACGCAAAACTACATCCCGCCAGCCTATTCGGCCTATATTGCGCTTGATGCGGGCGTCGATGTTACAGGCGTCGTTGCGGCGCAAACCGGGACGATACAAGCAGGCCATGTGCAAGAAACCGGTGCCACATTGGTTGAGTTTGCCACGCCGGACGAAACCGTTGCTGCCGTGCGCAATGGCGAGGCTGATGCCGTCTTTGCAGACAAAGACTATCTGGCCCCGATCGTCACAGAATCGGGTGGTCAGTTCGCTTGGGCGGGCAAAGACGTGCAGCTCGGCGGCGGCATCGGCCTTGGCTTGCGCGCCTCCGATACCGAACTGAAAGCAAAGTTTAACGATGCAATTACCGCGATGAAAGCCGATGGCACTTTGAACACGTTGATCCTGAAATGGTTCGGCGACGAAGCGGCGACATTCTGATTTGAGCCTATGAAAGGGGTGGCACGGATCTTTCGGTCTGAAAGGTCTGTGCCGCCTGCATATCCCTATGTTTGCGATCTGTGCCAATCCATCCACCCTTGAAGGGCTGACCTGGTTGTCGTGCTACCTGACCACAGGCAAGCACCTCGACTTTTATGCATCCTTCGTGACGGTGCTGACCTTGCTGGCAGTGACCGCCCCGGTTGCATTGGCCTTTGGCTTTGGCGGTGCGATGGCGGCCCGGTCGCCACGGCTTATTCTGCGCATCCTTGGCAAGGGTTATACGTCCATGGTGCGCGGCATTCCCGACATCGTTTTCTTTCTATTTTTCGTGATTGCGCTGGATCAGGGTCTTGAATGGCTGGTGCACCAAGTGCGTTGCCCTGACTGGACCGACCCTATCCGCAATGGGTTGGAGTTTCGGGTCTGCCCGGAGGCCAAGGTTCCCAATAACTCTGCGCCGCAACTCTGGCATGAACTTTACGGCTTTGTGCTGGCGGTATTCACGTTCGCGCTGGTCTTCGGGGCCTTTGCCGCCAATGTCATCTACGGTGCGATGCAGGCCGTGCCCCGTGCGCAGCTTGAAACCGCCGAGGCCTATGGCATGAGCCACCGACAGGTGTTTCACCGGGTTTTGGTGCCGCAAATGTGGATCTTTGCCCTGCCCGGCTTGTCAAACCTGTGGCTAATCTTGATCAAAGCAACGCCGCTGCTGTTTTTGCTGGGCGTGCAAGATATCGTTTATTGGGCGCGCGAGCTTGGCGGCTCTAAAACCTCGGCCTTTGACTATCCGCACCCCGATTGGCGGCTGTGGTACTTCTTGGGGCTTTTGGTGTTTTACCTGTGCATGACCCGCATCTCCGAGGTCATCTTGGCACGTATTCAAGCCCGGCTAAGCCGTGGGCAAGCGACTGCTGCGGGCGAAGCCCAAAGAAAGGCCGCCATATGATGAGTTGCCTTGAAACCATCCAAGCGTATGGCTTGCGCTCTATGGGCATCGGCGAGCGGTTGCTGCCAAAATCGGATTTCACGCTTTGCCAGCAGTTCACGCTGATCGGTTCTGGCATGCTCTGGAACCTTTATTTCGGCTTTCTAGCGCTCGTGTTGGGGTTTTTCGCCGCGAACGCGCTTGCCTTGGCCAAGAACGCGCAAAGCCCTTGGGCGCGCAAACCCGCCGAATGGTTTATCTTTGTGTTTCGCGGATCGCCTTTGTTTATCCAATTTTTTCTGGCCTACGAGGTTTTGGTCTTGCTGCCGCGCACCGGCATAAACCTGTTTGGCCTAACCGCCGAGGTCAGCTGGCTGTCGCGCGCTTGGGCGGGCGCGTTGATCGTGTTGTTTCTCAACACCGCCGCCTATTCCGCCGAGATTTTCTATGGTGCGCTGCGGTCGATCCCCAAAGGGGATCTGGAGGCCGCAGATGCCTATGGGATCAGCGGATGGCAAAAGTTTCGCCGCATCCAATGGCCGACCATGCTGCGGCTGGCTTGGCCCGCCTATACCAACGAGGCGATCTTTTTGTTCCACGCCACAACGCTGGTGTTTTTCTCTGGCTTCCCGGCTTTCCGGCAAGAGGGCGACGCGCTTTACTATGCCAGCTATTTCGTTGACAAAACCTTTAACCCTTTTGTTCCATATCCAATCGTCGCCTTTTATTTCATTCTTGTCACATTGGCAGTCATCAAGGTTTTCGGCGTCATCAACACGCGGCTTAATCGCCATTTGCCCAGCAATATAAGGTCGCAGATCAAGCTGCGCCCCCAGATCATCAGGTAAGATATGAAAGATTGGCTTCGAAAGCACCCCGAGGTCCGCACAATCCGCGTGGCCGCTGCCGATTTGAACGGGCAGGCGCGCGGCAAACGTATTCCGGCGCGCTTTGCCGATAAGGTAGTCAAAGATGGCACACGGTTTCCGTTTTCGGTGCTGAACCTCGATATTTGGGGCGAAGATATCGATGACAGCCCGCTGGTCTTTGATGAGGGCGATATTGATGGCATTTTGCGCCCGACCGAGCGTGGTTTTATGCCAATGCCTTGGCTAGAGGCGCCAACCGCCTTGCTGCCGATCTGGATGTTTCGCGAAAACGGTAAACCCTACGAGGGCGACCCACGCCAAGCCTTGCGGGCCGTGGTGGAACGCTACAAAGATCGCGGCTTGACCCCGGTTGTCGCGGTAGAGCTGGAATTTTTCCTGATCGACGATAGCGGCAAAAAAATGCAAGTCCCGGCCTCGCCACGGTCCGGCAAGCGGCGCAAGGCGGCGGAAACCTTGTCGATCCGCGCCCTTGATGCTTTTGACAGCTTCTTCACCGATCTTTACGATGCTTGCGAGGCGATGGATATTCCGGCCGATACCTCGACCTCGGAAACCGGTTTGGGGCAGTTCGAGGTCAACTTGATGCATTGCGACGACGCATTGCGCGCCGCAGATGATGCCTGGTTGTTCAAAATGCTGGTCAAGGGTCTGGCGCGTCGGCATGGCTTTGCTGCCAGCTTCATGGCCAAGCCTTACCCGGAATATGCCGGTTCCGGTCTGCACACGCATTTTTCGGTGCTGGACAAAAACGGTGCGAATATCTTTGACGATGGTGGCGCGAAAGGCACGGCCCTGATGCGCCAAGCCGTGGCAGGATGCTTGGCTGCGATGCAGGACTCGACGCTGATTTTTGCACCGCATGCCAATAGTTACGAGCGACTGGTGCCAGAAGCCCATGCCCCCACGGCGATTTGTTGGGGCTACGAGAACCGAACGGCTGCGATCCGCATTCCGGCGGGCAGCGCCTCGGCGCGCCGCATCGAGCACCGCGTTGCAGGTGCTGATGTGAACCCGTATCTGATGCTGGCCGTCATTCTGGGCGCCGCCCTGAACGGCATCGAAGACGGTGCAGAGCCGCAAGAACCGATCACCGGCAACGCCTATGGCAACCGAAGCCTTGCGCAGATCCCAACAAACTGGGCCGATGCCATTGAGGCTTTTGAGGCCTCGACGATCATTCCGCGTATCTTCAGCAAGGACCTGATCCGCAATCTGGTGATGACCAAACGCCAAGAACTGCATTATATTGCCGAACTGAGCGCGTCCGAGCAGTTGGAGCTGTACCTGGATACGGTCTAACCCCCAGGACCACACACCCCGCTTACATCTGGCCTGAACCCGCGTTTAGGATTTAGCATTTGGAGGGGGACGCGTGATGCCTGCCTATGTGATTTTTGACGTGCAGATTAACGATATGGCCCAATATCAAAGCTTCATGGCCGGTGTGAAACCAGCGCTAGAGGCGGCGGGTGCACGATATTTGGCACGCGGTGGCGATCACCGCGTCTATGAAGGCGATTGGCAGCCGCGCCGCATCGTCTTGCTTGAATTTCCCTCGGTCGCAGCATGGGAGGCGTTTTACACTGGCGACACCTATCGCAGCTTGAAAGCGATCCGTGATGGGGCCAGCGAGGCGCGCTTGGTCTGTGTCGAAGGGTTGGAATAACCGCAGCGCCAGAAGGCTGCCAAAGCCTATTGCCCGCCTGCCCCGTGATGCGCGCGGGGCCGCCCGCTATCCGCATCCAAGGTCCGTGGCTGGACATGCGGCGGCCTAAGCCTCCTCAAAACCCAAATGCGCACCGCAACGATGCCCCCTTGCTGCCCCCCCGGCACAAAGGTTAGACTTGGCACATCAATAATTGGATATTCCATGCGAATTGGCATCTTGGTTACCGGCCATGTTCATGACAGCCTTGTCGGAACTTTTGGCGACTATTCTTCTATGTTCACTCGGCTGCTTGACGGCCACGGCTTCACCTTCCAATCGTGGAATGTGGTGGATCTGGAATTCCCTGCGGATGTGACGCAGGCGGATGGCTGGTTGCTGACCGGCTCGCGGTACGGCGCTTACGAGGACGCGCCATTCATTGCACCACTAGAGGCGTTTATCCGCGAAGCCTATGCAAAGGCGGTGCCGATGGTTGGCATTTGTTTTGGCCATCAGGTGATCGCGCAAGCCTTGGGCGGCAAGGTCGAAAAATTCGCAAAAGGCTGGGCCGTTGGCGCAGAAGCCTATGATTTCGAGGGCGAAACCCTTAACCTCAATGCTTGGCATCAAGATCAGGTGGTGGTTTTGCCAGCGGATGCCAAAGTCATTGCCCGCAACGATTTTTGTGAAAATGCCGCCTTACTGTACGGCGACCGCGCCTTTACGGTGCAGGCCCATCCCGAAATTCAGCACGACTATCTGGAAGGTCTGATCGAAAAACGGGGCCCCGGCATCGTGCCCGAGCCGGTGTTGCAAAGCGCGCAAAAACGGCTGGAAACCAAGCTGGATGACCAGATTATTGCCGACCGCATCGCCGCCTTTTTCAAGCAACCACGCGCGTAACCCCTTTACCGGAGCCGATCCGATGACAAAATGGACAGATCAAACGCCCGAAGCCGCGCGCGCCTATATCGAAGGCCGTCGCTTGGATGAGGTCGAATGTATCATTGCCGATATCGCAGGCGTTGCGCGGGGCAAGGCGATGCCAGCCTCGAAATTCGCGAAACAATCGAATTATTACCTGCCCAACTCCATTTTTTTGCAAACGATCACAGGGGAATGGGCCGATAATCCCTCGGGTCTGTTCACCGAGCCGGACATGGTGTTGGTGCCCGATTATTCAACCACAACCGCGGCCCCCTGGACGGCTGACATAACGCTGCAAGTCATTCATGACGCGCAAGATCAACAAGGTGTGCCGATCCCCACCGCACCGCGCAACGTGCTGCGCCGGGTGATTGAGCTTTACAATGCTCAAGGCTGGTCCCCTATTGTTGCGCCGGAAATGGAGTTTTTCCTGACCGCCCGCAATATTGACCCCAATATGCCGGTTATGCCGCCAATGGGGCGGTCTGGGCGACGCGCGGCGGGCAAGCAGGCCTATTCGATGTCGGCTGTCGATGAATATGGCAAGGTTATAGACGATATTTATGACTTCGCCGAGGCGCAAGGTTTTGAAATTGATGGTATTTTGCAAGAAGGCGGTGCTGGGCAAGTCGAGATTAACCTCGCCCATGGTGACCCGATCAAGCTGGCGGACGAGATTTTCTTTTTCAAACGCCTGATCCGCGAGGCAGCCCATCGCCATGATTGCTTTGCCACCTTCATGGCCAAACCGATCGAAGGCGAGCCCGGCTCGGCCATGCACATCCATCACTCTGTGGTGGATATGAAAACCAACCAGAACATCTTTTCCGCCCCCGATGGCACCGAGACTGAAATGTTCATGCATTTCATTGCAGGCATGCAAAATCACCTGCCGGGTGCGGTTGCGCTGCTGGCGCCTTATGTGAACAGCTACCGCCGCTATGTCCCTGATTTTGCAGCACCGATCAATCTGGAATGGGGCCGCGATAACCGCACCACAGGGCTGCGCGTACCGATCTCCAGCCCCGATGGTCGCCGCTTGGAAAACCGGCTGGCCGGGATGGATTGCAACCCGTATCTGGGGATCGCGGCCAGCCTCGCCTGTGGCTATCTTGGCCTGATGGAGCAAAAGTTTCCACGCGAAGAATGCACCGGCGACGCCTATAATATCGAAACGGATCTGCCCTATAATCTAGGTGATGCGCTGGATCTTTTGGAACTGGACACCGATCTTTGTGCGGTCTTGCAACCCGAGTTCTGCCGCGTATACGATTCCGTTAAACGCAATGAATACAAAGAGTTTTTGCAGGTTATC
>JBLIGH010000194.1:0-6468 GCA_047636855.1 Pseudorhodobacter sp. | reverse complement strand
TTTGGCGGTGGGAATTGTGTACAACAAGGCGATGGATGCCAGCGTGATGCCTTGGGCGATTGCCAGCCAGACCATTCCAATCGTCGCAATTGCCCCGATGATTATTGTCGTGCTGAATTCGGTCGGGATTGCGGGCTTGCTGCCAAAAGCGATTATCGCCGCCTATCTGAGCTTTTTCCCCGTTGCTGTGGGGATGGTGAAGGGGTTGCGCAGCCCTGATGCGATGCAACTGGACTTGCTACGCACCTATAATGCCGCAAGCGCGCAAGGGTTTTGGAAGCTGCGATTGCCAGCCTCGATGCCTTACCTTTTTGCCAGCCTGAAAGTGGGGATCGCGGCCTCGTTGGTGGGCACCATTGTGGCGGAATTGCCTTTGGGGGGGGCTGGTCTTGGAACCCGGTTGTTGGCGGGGTCGTATTACGGCCAGACGATTCAAATTTGGGCGACATTGATCGTGGCGGCATTGCTCGCGGCGGCGATGGTGGGCGGCGTTGGCTGGATGCAGGGACGGGCCATGCGGCGTATGGGGTTCGTGCGATGACGGGGCCCGCGGTTTTTGTACGTTCGTTTGCCGGTCTGATCGCCACTTTAGCCGCAGGTCTGGCGGCGTTTAACCATGATGTATTGCAAGCGGCGTTTCAGTTTCTGGTGGCCTTGCTCGCGGCGATGGCAGCACGCACCGCCTTTGCGCTGATTGTCTTTGCAATTGCGGTCAGCTTGGGCGACGTGCTGCTGCGTATCGAGGCGCCATTTGGCTTTTCAGCATGGCTTTTGGTGATGCTGGTTTGGCTATTGGCTTGGCTTTCTGTGGCCCTGTTGTCAGAGGCGCATTGTCGGGCTATGCGATGGGCTGTGGCGCTGCGTTTTTGACGGCGATTGCGGTGGATCGCTCGGTGTTTTTGCAGCGCGGTCTGTTGCCGGTGGGGAATTTTATCGCGGCCCTGCCAATTGTCGGGATCGCGCCGATTTTGGTGATGTGGTTCGGGTTTGACTGGCAATCCAAAGCGGCGGTTGTCGTGGTGATGGTGTTCTTCCCGGTGTTGGTCAACACAGTCGAAGGATTGAAAGCCAGCGAACAGATGCAGCGCGATCTGATGGCAACCTATTCTGCAAGCTATTGGCAAAGCTTGTTTAAGCTGCGCCTGCCTGCGGCAATGCCCTTCATCTTCAACGGGCTTAAAATTGCGACCACTTTGGCAATGATCGGGGCGATTGTTGCTGAGTTTTTTGGCTCGCCCACGCAAGGCATGGGATTTCGTATCAGTACAGAAGTTGGACGGCTTGGACTTGATATGGTTTGGTCAGAGATTGCTGTCGCAGCGATTGCAGGTTCGGCATTTTACGGCGTCGTAGCAATGTCAGAAAAAAGGGTGACGTTTTGGCACCCTTCACAAAGAGGCCGCAACTGAGCGGTTCAACACGGAGGACTATCAATGAAAAAAATGATGACTGGTGCGTTGGCGGCATTCGCCATGGCGGGGGCGGCTCAGGCCGCTGACGATGTGACGTTGCAGCTGAAATGGGTGACGCAAGCGCAGTTTGCGGGCTATTACGCGGCCGCCGATCAAGGCTTTTACGAAGAGGAAGGCCTGAACGTGACGATCAAGCCGGGTGGTCCTGATGTAGCGCCTGTGCAGGTGCTGATGGGCGGCGGCGCAGATGTGATGGTGGACTGGATGCCATCGGCGCTGGCCGCGCGGGAAAATGGCGCCCCTGTGGTGAACATCGCGCAGCCGTTCAAATCGAGCGGCATGATGCTGACCTGTCTGAAAGAAACCGGAATAACCTCGCCTGCTGATTTTAGGGGCAAGACCTTGGGGGTTTGGTTCTTTGGCAATGAATATCCGTTCCTAAGCTGGATGAGCACATTGGGCATCCCGACCACGGGCGGCGCAGATGGGGTTGAAGTGCTGAAACAGGGCTTTAACGTTGATCCGATCTTGCAAAAGCAAGCGGCCTGCGTGTCGACCATGACCTATAATGAATATTGGCAGATCATCGATGCTGGGATCGCGGCAGATGATTTGGTGACGTTCAAATATGAAGACGAAGGGGTCGCGACACTGGAAGACGGGCTTTATGTCTTGGAATCCAATCTTGGGGACGCGGCCTTTGAAGATAAAATGGTGCGTTTTGTGCGGGCGAGCATGAAGGGCTGGAAATGGGCCGAGGCAAATACGGATGCGGCGGCGATGATCGTGTTGGACAATGATGAAACCGGGGCGCAGACCGAGGCGCATCAAAAGCGGATGATGGGCGAAATTGCCAAGCTGACCGCTGGCTCTGATGGCGCGCTGGATATTGCGGATTATGATCGGACTGTAGCAACCTTGCTGGGCGGCGGTTCCGACCCGGTTATCTCGAAAGCGCCGGAAGGGGCTTTTACAACCGCGATCACGGATAAAGCGTTGAACTGACCTTTGGCGGTTGGAAAGGCGGGCAGGGCGCGGCAAAAGCTGCGCCCTGCTTTTTTGGGGCTCGGGCGCCAGAAAAGGGGCTAACTGCCCCTCATGCCCCCTAGCATATTTTTGCTGAAAAGAAGCAGGGTAGCGGGCCTAGTTGTAAAGTTTACAGGTATTTGTAAAGGTGAGCGGGATTTTGGGGATTTGCCATGCAGATGACAGGTTTGACGGGAAGCCGCGTGCGCGAAAGACGGCTGGCATTGGGAATGCGGCAGGCAGACCTTGCGCGCGGGGCTGCGATCTCGGCGTCTTACCTCAATTTGATCGAGCATAATCGGCGGCGGGTTTCGGCGGATATGCTTGTGCGACTTGCCGCGGTGCTGTCGGTAGAGCCGGAAGCCCTGTCTGAAGGGGTCGAGCAAAGCCGAATGCAGGATTTGCGCGTGGCGGCGGCTTCGGCCCCAGCGGGTCTGCAGCCAGAGTTGGACCGGATTGAAGATTTTTGGGGGCGGTTTCCGGGCTGGGCAGAGCTGCTTTTGGGCCAATATCGCAGGCTTGGCCAATTGGAACAAACGGTTGCGGCGCTGAATGACCGGATCAGTCATGACCCGCATTTGTCCTTGGCCCTGCATGAGTTGCTGTCTGCTGTCAGCTCGATCCGGTCAACCTCGGCTATTCTGGCGGAAACCGAAGATATTGAGGCGTCCTGGCGCATCCGGTTCCATGGTAATTTGAATGCCGATAGCGAGCGATTGGCCGTGGGGGCCGAGGCATTGGTGGCCTATTTGGACGGGTCCGATCAGCCGCAAGACGCGATGATTTTTGCACCGCAAGAAGAGCTGGAAAGCTGGCTTGCGGCGCGCAACTGGACCCTGCCCGAGCTGGAAGTCGCGGGGGGCGCCGCAGCGCTTGCGCCTCAGATTGCAGCGTTAGCGTCGGCGGCTGCCAGACGCTTGGCTACCGATTGGGTTGCCCAAGCGGCGCAAGATGCGGCCCGCTTGCCGCTTGAGGCATTTTACGCCGCACGTGCCGCGTTGGGCGGCGATCCGTTAAGAATTGCGCGGGCGCTGAGGGTCGATGTTTTAACAGTGTTTCGGCGGCTGGCATTCTTGCCAAATGCGCCCGAAGGTTTGGTGATCTGCGATGGGTCAGGCACGTTGCTGATGCGCAAACCCATCGAGGGCTTCGCGCTGCCGCGTTTTGGGGCGGCCTGCGCGCTTTGGCCGCTTTATACGGCTTTATCGCGCCCGATGGCTCCGGTGGCGGCCATTGCGGAATTGCCGGGTATGGCGGTGCAACGTTATCAAATTAAGGCCTTTTGTGCGCCGGATTTCCCGCAAGGTTTCGGCGGGATCGAAGTGCGGCAAGCGGCAATGCTGATCGCACCAGCGCCGCCGGGGCCTGAACCGGCGCTGCTGATTGGCACCTCATGCCGGATATGCCCGCGTGCAGGTTGTGTGGCGCGCCGCGAACCTTCCATCATGACAGAATTTACCTGATGCAATGCAAGGTGGCTTTTGACATGAGGTCCATTTTACGATGATACTTGACCAGAGGGCATTGCTTTGGGGAGGGGTGGGGCGCATGGCACGGCATGTTTTGCTGATCGAAGACGAGCCGCATATTGCTGAGGCGATCCATTTTTTGCTGTCGCGTGATGGCTGGACCGTTTCGGTGCATGACGAAGGGATTGACGCGGTCGAGAAAGTTACCGCTTTGAGGCCGGATCTGTTGATCCTTGATTTGATGTTGCCCGGGTTGAGCGGGCTGGAGGTGCTGATCCGCTTGCGGGCAATGCCCGAAATGGCAGCTTTGCCCGTGCTGATGCTCACCGCCAAAGGGCTTAGTCGCGAAAGGGAGGCTGCGGAAAAAGCCGGTGCCAATCTTTTCATGACCAAACCGTTTTCCAATGCCGAGATCATCGCCTCTGTGCGGGCTTTGGTCCCTGCATGAAGGGGCCGATTTTCCTTGCACGGCGCACTTACCGGATGCGGCGTAAACGCGATCTGGCGCGGATGTTGCCCTTGGCGGGGGCCTTTTTGATGGTTCTGCCGATGTTATGGGGCGACGTCGACAGTGATTCTCGGCGCACCAGCAGTGACGGGCTTTACCTTTTTGTCGTCTGGTTCGGTTTGATCTTGGCGGCTGCGATTTTGTCGCGCGGATTGCGGGAAGAGCCAAGCTCTGACCCAGAGGATAAAAGCTGAATGCCGTTTAACATTCTGGTTCTATCCGCCCTTTCCTATGTGATTTTTCTGTTTTTGGTGGCCTTCGCGGTGGAACGGCGCGCGGCGATGGGGGCTGCGGTCTGGCTGCGCTCGCCGCTGGTCTATACGCTGTCTTTGTCGGTCTATTGCACGGCCTGGACCTTTTACGGCGCAGTTGGATATGCCGCGCGATCCGGGTTGGAATATCTGACCATTTATCTGGGGCCTACATTGGTCTTTGTCGGCTGGTGGTGGGTGCTGCGCAAGCTTGTGCGGATCGGGCGCCAGCAACGCGTAACCTCTATCGCGGATCTTATTTCCAGCCGTTACGGCAAATCCAATCTGCTGGGTGTCATCGTCACCGTGATTTGTGTATTGGCGGCGACACCTTATATTGCGCTGCAATTACAGTCAGTTACGCTATCATTCGGGGTTTTTGCCAGTGCGACGCCCGATGGTTGGGCCAAGCCGGACCGTGATGTCACATCGATTTGGCTGACCGTGGGTTTGGCGGTGTTTACGATTTTGTTTGGCACGCGCAATCTGGATGCCAACGAGCAGCACACTGGCGTTGTAACCGCGATTGCGGTCGAGGCGGTGGTTAAATTGGTTGCGCTTTTCGCGGTTGGCTCGTTCGTTGTTTGGGGCATTGCGGATGGGGTCGGTGACATCTTGAACCGGATTGACGCAAGCCCGATTGCGGAATGGGAAATGCAGCCATCACGGTGGAGCGGGCTGATTTTTCTGTCGGCAGCGGCGGTGATCTGTCTGCCTCGGATGTTTCAGGTTTTGGTGGTCGAAAGCGCAGACGAGCGTCATTTGGGCACCGCAAGCTGGGCCTTTCCGCTTTATGTGCTGGCGATGAGCCTATTTGTGGTGCCGATTGCTGTGGTCGGGCTCGAACGTATGCCCGAGGGCTCTAACCCTGATCTGTTTGTGCTGACCTTGCCCTTGGCCGAAGGGCAGGGCGGGCTGGCGATGCTGGCCTTTCTGGGGGGGTTCTCGAGTGCGACATCGATGGTAATTGTGGCGTCGATCGCCTTGGCGACCATGGTGTCGAACCACGTTGTTATGCCTTTCTGGCTGTCGTTGCGCCCGGCGCAAACGGTGCCGGGGGACGTGCGGCGTCTTGTGTTGTTGTCGCGACGTCTGTCGATCGCGGGTGTGTTGGCATTGGGGTATTTTTACTTCAAGCTTTCGGGCGGTTCTGCAGCCCTCGCCTCTATCGGGTTGATCTCGTTTGTCGGTGTGGCACAGATTTTGCCTGCGATGCTGGGGGGGATATTCTGGCGCGGCGGCACGCGTGTTGGGGCTTCGTTGGGGTTGAGCATTGGGTTTTTAATCTGGGCCTATACCTTGTTTTTGCCGTCCTTCGGGCCTGATGCCGTGATCTCGGCGCATGTTTTGGCGCAAGGTCCGTTTGGGATAGGCTGGCTGCGCCCAGAAGCTTTGTTTGGCGTCGAAGGGATTGATCCGCTGATCCATTCGCTGTTCTGGTCGATGGCGCTGAACACCACGGCCTATTGCCTGGGCTCGGTTTTGTCGTTCCCCGACCCGGTCGAGCGGGTGCAAAGTGCGGCGTTCGTCAATGTCTACGAGGCGGATAGCATGGGGCCACAAGGCTGGGCGCCGGGCGAATCCGATGCCGAAGACCTTTTGATCATGGCGCAGCGCATCTTAGGCGATGACGAGGCTTTGGCCTTTTTCGAGCAGTACGCACGAAGGCAGGGCAAAGCGGGTTATTTGCCTGACCCGACGTCTGGGTTTGTCGAACAATTGGAACGGCGTTTGGCGGGCTCGGTTGGGGCGGCGACAGCCCATGCGATGATCGTGCAATTGGCAGGGCGTGCGACGGTTAC
>JBLIGH010000193.1:0-6474 GCA_047636855.1 Pseudorhodobacter sp. | reverse complement strand
AGCTTTCCCCGTCGTCGAGCAGCAGGATCGCATTTGCCCGGCGGGCAATACCGTGGTCCTCGCGCTGGCGACGCACGCAAACCTCAAGCTCGATACGGTCTGATGAGGAAAGAAAGCCGGGGCGGATCATGGCCATAGCTGAATCGTTCCAAGCACAGCCGTCAAGCCATCAAATTCGGCTTCCGCAGGACTCGGAGTATAGATACATTTTGGCCGTGCCCTTTGTGAGGGTTCCAAATCTGCAAAGTTTGAGGTTAGCGCGTTACTGTGCCGCAAAACCGGTGCGGATCTGCGCGGCCATAGACGGCAGCCCTGCCTCTGCCGCGGTCAGGCGATCTTCGATCAGATTAGCTAAAATCACTTGATTTCGACCATTTGCCTTGGCTTGGTACAGCGCATCATCGGCGACGCGCATGACATCTTGCGGGAAAAGGCCATGGTCGGGATAGACGGCGATTCCGACCGAGATTGTGACCCTTGGCAAGGTCTTTTCACCGTAACGCACCGTGATATTTTCCACCGCGGCCCGCAAATCCTCGGACCGTTTCAAGGCCTCTTCCGCAGGCAAGCGTGGCAAAAGCAACATGAATTCCTCGCCGCCCATCCGGCAAGCGATCTCGTCGCCGTCGCAATGCTGTTCCAACGCGGCCCCGACTGCGCGCAACACCATATCACCGGCATCATGGCCATGATGGTCGTTGAATTTCTTGAAATGATCGATATCCACGGAAACCACGCTTAGCCCCTGGCGATCTTTGGGCATGCGGCCCATCATCCGGCGCAATGTCTCGGTCATGTGCCTACGGTTAAACAACCCGGTCAGCGGGTCGCGGATGGATTGATCTTGTAACTGGTCGCGCATCTGCACATTGGCAATCGCCATGCTGATCTGCTCGGCGCACATCTGCGCCAACCGCTGCCCGTCGCGGAAAAAGGCAATGTCCAATCCGACCCGCGCCCGCAGATGCATCAGGCCCACGGTCTCGCCATGTGCCAAGATGGGAAAGCAAAAATAGGGCTGTTTGTCATGCGGGTCGGTATGGCTGCAGGTGAAATCCACCTCGCTATAGCCATGGATATAGGTTCGCCCCCGGCGCAGGCCCCAGCAATCTTCGGGATGGATATGATCATGGTGGTAACCATCATTCCAGGAAACCGAGCCATCCAGAACATCGCGCGAGTTGGAGTAAACATAGATGCTTCCCGCACAATCAGGCAAGATATGCGTCATAAACCGCGCGACCATGGTGAACAGTTCCTCCAAAGAACGGCTGGATTGCAGCCATTCATTCAGCTCGCCCAGCAGGCGCACTTCGCGGGCCAAACGGATCTGCTCTTGCATCATCGTGCATTCGTTTTCGGCGCGCTGGTGCAAATTTTTAACCGTACTGCGGCCGGTCTTGTAGACCACCCAAACCACGAAAAGCATCAAGGTCAGAGCCACCGCGATCACGGCTGTCAATGCGAGTTGCAAACGGTTTAACAGCGTTTCCCGCAGTATTGTAATATCTGCGCAAAACCGAATTGCGCCGGCAAAGCGACCTTCCAGTGTCACCGGACGGGTGATGGTCACGATATGATGCATCTCGGTCCCAGAAGGTGTTGAGGCGGAGCTTCGGGTGTTATTTTGGCCAATGGGTTTGGCACCATCGCCCAGATTGGCCTCTGACAGGCTACGATCATGATTTAAATGATGAACTGCACCACTGGACATCAGGTCACGCTCATAAATATCATCGCCGGACAGCAGGGCCGAACGCAACAAATTGGGGTCGATTTTCAGTTTGAGATCCGCGTCCGAGCTGGCCCAGATTGTAGCCCCCTCGTCGCTGAACATCGAGAAGCGGAAAATTTCTGTCGCCTCGGGGATGCGACGCAATGCGTCTTGGGTCGCCTCGCTGGTACGCCCCTCCTTGAAAAACATCGGCGCATCGTCGATTTGGCGTAAGACACGACGCTCCCAGACATGAGCTTGCGCGCGCAGATCGGTTTCAATCAGCCTTTCCGCGACAAATTCGGGAAGTTGCGTTGCCGTTCCCATTGCAAGTGCCGCAAGTGCCGTGAATGCCATTGCAAAAAGCGTTTTCTGCGCCACTCCCATTTTTCTTGCCCTTTCAAACATGCCCAAGTCCCCAGGTTGGGTCCCGATGTGAAATCTAGCGAAACACGGTTTCGCGCAGGTTAAGGCTTTGTGGCCTGGCTGCGGCCTTTCCAAGCAATTTGACCCAATTTCAATCGATAGAACTCGCAGGAAGAGGGCGGAAATAGCGTTTCAAAAAACCCGAGAACAATGTAAGAACAATTCTTTCCCTCGGGGCAAAATTCTTTATACTGGTGTGCATGAACAGTTTTGATGAACATGATGCCTTTGAAGCCGCCGTCCCGCTAAGTCAGCGCGCGATGGCCGCCCGGCCCACGCCCTATCTTGAAGGGTTGAACCCTGAACAGCGCGCCGCTGTGCTGGCTTTGGATGGCCCGGTTTTGATGTTGGCAGGGGCTGGGACCGGCAAAACCAAGGCGCTGACAACGCGGATCGTGCATCTGCTCAACACCGGCAAAGCCCGCCCGAACGAGATTTTGGCGGTGACCTTTACCAATAAAGCCGCGCGGGAAATGAAAAACCGGGTGGCAGCGATGATGGGGCATAACGTCGAGGGCATGCCTTGGATGGGCACGTTTCACTCGATCTCGGTGAAAATTCTGCGCCGCCATGCCGAACTGGCTGGGTTGAAAAGCAATTTTACCATTTTGGACACCGACGATCAGCTGCGCTTGCTGAAACAATTAGTTGCGGCCGCGAATATTGACGAAAAACGCTGGCCCGCGCGGATGCTGGCTGGGGTGATCGATGCTTGGAAAAACCGGGCTTGGACGCCTGCGAAAGTGCCAAGTTCGGAAGCATCGGCCTATGACAATCGCGGGACCGAGCTGTACGAGGCCTATCAGGCGCGGCTGCGCACGCTGAACGCCACGGATTTTGGCGATTTGCTGCTGCACACGGTCACGATATTTCAGGCGCATCCTGATGTTTTGGAACAGTATCAGCGCTGGTTTCGCTATATCCTGGTGGACGAATATCAAGATACCAACGTCGCGCAATATCTTTGGCTGCGGCTTTTGGCGCAGGGGCATAAGAACATCTGCTGTGTTGGCGATGATGACCAGTCGATCTATGGGTGGCGCGGCGCTGAGGTCGGCAATATCTTGCGGTTTGAAAAGGATTTTCCGGGCGCGCATGTCGTCAAGCTGGAACAAAACTATCGCTCTACCCCGCATATTCTGGCCGCGGCCTCTGGCGTGATTGCGGCCAATGCCGGGCGCTTGGGCAAGACGCTTTGGACCGAGGAAAAAGAGGGCGAGAAGGTCCGTTTGATCGGCCATTGGGATGGAGAAGAAGAGGCGCGCTGGATCGGTGACGAGCTGATAAGCTTGCAACGCGGCACCCGCGCGATGAGCCCGCAAGGCCTTGATAGCATAGCGATCCTTGTGCGTGCCTCGCATCAGATGCGCGCGTTTGAGGATCGGTTTTTGACCATCGGCCTGCCTTACCGCGTCATTGGTGGCCCGCGCTTTTACGAGCGGATGGAGATCCGCGATGCGATGGCCTATTTCCGGCTGGCGATCAGCCCATCGGATGATCTGGCCTTCGAGCGGGTGGTCAATACGCCGAAACGAGGCCTTGGAGACAAGGCCCAGCAAAGCATTCAGCGCGAGGCGCGGATGGCGGGTTTGCCGTTGCTGGACGGGGCAGCAGCCCTGTTGGCGGCGGGCGGGATTTCTGGCAAAGGTGCCGGGCAATTGCGCGGTTTTGTCGAAAACATGGCGCGCTGGCATCAAACAACGCTGAAGCCGGACTATAATCATATCGAGCTGGCCGAGATGATTTTGGAAGAGAGCGGCTATACCGCGATGTGGCTGAATGACAAAAGCCCCGAGGCACCGGGGCGGCTGGAGAACTTGAAAGAGCTGGTCAAGGCTTTGGAGCAGTTCGAAAACCTTCAGGGGTTTTTGGAACATGTTAGCCTGATCATGGAAAATGAGACAGAAGAGGCGGTCGAGAAAGTCTCGATTATGACGCTGCATGCCGCCAAAGGGTTGGAGTTTCCGGTGGTCTTTTTGCCGGGTTGGGAAGATGGGTTGTTCCCCAGTCAGCGCAGCATGGATGAAAGCGGGCAAAAAGGGTTGGAGGAGGAGCGCCGTTTGGCCTATGTCGGTATCACGCGCGCCGAACAGCTTTGCACGGTGTCCTTTACGGCCAATCGCAGGGTGTATGGGCAATGGCAAAGCCAAATGCCCAGCCGGTTTATCGACGAATTGCCCAGCGAGCATGTCGAGGTGCTGACGCCGCCGGGTCTGTATGGTGGCGGTTTCGGGGCGGCGGCCCCCTCGGCACGAATCGAAGAGCGTGCGGCCAATGCCGATGTTTACAACTCGCCCGGCTGGCGACGGATGCAAGAGCGATCGGCAATGCGCCCGATGACACAGCCGCACGAGGCGCGAGGCGCGGTGATCAATCTGGCTGCCGTGTCGTCTTTCACGACACATGACCGGGTGTTTCACCAGAAATTCGGCTATGGCACGATTGAAGCGATTGAGGGCGATAAGCTTGACGTGCATTTCGATAAGGCCGGGCTGAAGAAAGTTGTGGTCAGCTTCGTGGTTGCGGCCGAAGAGGCACATGATTTGCCCTTTTGACGTGGTGCCGATTTGAGTTGGTACCAATTCGATGCGGTGCAAAAAGGAGCGCCTGTGGCGCAAGTCTTTTTGGGTGGCGCTGCCGCGCAGGCGGCCTCCGGCCCGGGGATATTTTTAAACAGATGACATGGCAGGTCAGCTGCGTTTGAAGCGATCTAACCCGTAGGTTGCAAGGCCTGCGAGGAGGCCCCAGAAAGCAGCGCCGACCCCGAAAGCTGAGAGGCCTGAAGCGGTTACGACCAATGTGACCAAGGCGGCAAAGCATTGATCTGCATGGGAAAAAGCGCTGGTTGCGGCCCCTAAGAGCGGGCCAAGAAGAGCCAGGCCGACCAATGCTGCGATCAGGCTTGGGGGCAGGGCTGCGAGCAATGGGATGATGAGCGTGCCAAAAAGCCCAAGCACCAGCCAAATGGCACCGTAAGCCAATCCGACCTTCCAGCGCTGGTCTTTATCGGGATGCACATCGGGGCCAAGGCAGATTGCCGCCGTGATCGCCGCCATTGAGATCGTATGCGCGCCGAGCAGCGCTGAAATAGCTGAAGCAATGCCTGTTACAAGAAGCGCCGGACGGACCGGGGCCTCGTAGCCCGCTGCGCGCAAAACCGCGAAACCGGGCAGGTTTTGCGAGGCCATTGTGACCAGATAAAGCGGAAGGCCAAGACCGATCAGAGCGGTGGCGTCAAATTCGGGCGCGATGAGGGTCAGTTGCGGTAGGCTCAATGAGGCGCTTGGCAAGCTGGCACCGCCCAAAGTGAAGCCCAGAACGCCGCCCAAGGCCAACGCCGCAAGAACGGCAAAGGCCGGGTTGACCAATCGGACAACCGCAAACACTGCAATCATCGGCAAAACCAGACTTGGCAATGCGGCTGCGGCACTTGGCAAAGGCAGGCAAAATGGCAAGAGCACACCGGCGAGCATCCCCGCCGCAATCCCATCGGGGATGCGTGCGACAAGTTGGCCGAGGGGACGCCATGCACCAGTCAAGGCTATCAATCCACCGGCGAGCATAAAAGCGGCGACGGCCTGCGTCATCGTGACGCCTTCGCTGGTGGCGATTAGGGCCAGACCTGGGGTGGACCAAGCCAAGACAACTGGCACGCGGGTTTGAAAGCTTAACCAAGCGGAACAGATTGCTTTGGTGATGCAAATCGCAAAGACCCAAGACGCCGTTTGCGCCGGTGTTGCACCCAAAACCGCGGCCGCTGACAGCAGCAACGCAATGGTGCTGCCGTAACCAATCAAGGCCGCGACAAGTGCTGAAGTGATCAATGAAACCCGCATGGTTACCCCTGACTGAATTGGGGTGACTATCTGCATTCGCAAAAAACGAGGCAAGCCCCCCAAGAAAAAATAACGGCGACACCCAGGGAGGAGGAGAGGGTGCCGCCGTATCTATACATCCGGCCCAGGGAGGAGGAGAGGGCCTTCAGTCTGAAAATGCGGCTTCTCCCAGGGAGGAGGAGGGGAGAGGCCGCGGTCACATCCGGCCCAGGGAGGAGGAGAGGACCGGCTGTTCTGTGCAGGCTTGCGGCATCTGGCCGGGCCTTGAAACTTTGTGCAGTGCCCCCCCGGGAGGAGGATAGGAGGGCACCGCAGTCACATCCGGCCCAGGGAGGAGGAGAGGACCGGCTGTTCTGTGCAGGCTTGCGGCATCTGGCCGGGCCTTGAAACTTTGTGCGGCGACCCCAGGGAGGAGGAGAGGGCGCGCCGCTGGTTCCTTACGGCTCAGGGAGGAGGAGGAGCCGTCAGGTACTTTGGTTGGAAGCGATGCTTCCGAAG
>JBLIGH010000192.1:0-6496 GCA_047636855.1 Pseudorhodobacter sp. | reverse complement strand
TAGTAATTCAATTTGACGATGCCGCAATCTTGCTGGACCGGCATGGTCGCGCCGCCCAGACCGAGGTTCTGGCGCGCAGCTCCGAGCGGATCTGTGCAGCCCTGCGTCAAGGCGATACCGTTGCGCGCTTGGAAGGCGGGGGCTTTGCGATCGCTTTGGCCGGTGTCCGGCGGATTGATCTGGAAACGCTTGTGCAATTGGCCGCGCGTCTTCAATCGGCATTGGCCCCGCCAATCAGCCTGAATGCCGTCCGGATTTACGCAACATGCTCTATCGGATTTTGCCTGGGTGCGCGGGCCCCATTGGGGACGGGCGCATCGCTTTTGGACGCAGCTCAGGTGGCGGCAGACGAGGCCTTACGCAACGGACCTGGCGCTATCCGTGCCTTCGCGCCGGATATGGCCCGTAAGCGTTCAGACCGGGACGCCTTCCGCAATGTGTTGGAAAAAGCCTTGGACGAAGGCCAGATTCGGCCTCACTTTCAGCCCCAAATCAGCACAGATACAGGGGCCATTTCAGGGTTCGAAGCATTGGCGCGCTGGCATCACCCCGAACGCGGCCTAGTGCCTCCGATGGATTTTCTGCCCGCGATTGAGGATGCAGGCCTGTCAGAGCGTTTGGGCGAAGTTATCCTTTATCACGCTTTGGCCGCGTTGGTACGTTGGGACAAGGCAGAATTGCGCGTGCCCAATGTCGCGGTCAATTTTTCGGCTGCGGAATTGCGCAACCCAAGACTTGCCGAGAAACTGAAATGGGAACTGGACCGTTTCGACCTGACCCCTGACCGGCTATCAGTGGAAATCTTGGAGAACGTTGTCGCGGACACCGACAATGACGTTATCGTTCATAATATCGCTGCCTTGGCAAAAATGGGCTGCGGCTTGGATTTGGATGATTTCGGAACAGGTCATGCCTCGATCACCAATATTCGGCGCTTCGCCATACGGCGGATTAAAATCGACCGCAGTTTTGTAACCAAGGTGGATGAGGACCGCGAGCAGCAAAAAATGGTTTCGGCGGTACTGTCGCTCGCAGAGCGGTTGGGCCTCGAAGCGCTCGCAGAAGGTGTAGAGACGCCTGGGGAACATGCAATGCTGGCACAACTGGGTTGCGGCCATGTCCAAGGTTTCCTGATCGCACGGCCGATGGCCTATGAAGACACACATGATTGGATTGCCAAACATCAATCCAAGCAGGCCAAAGCCCCGCGTATTGGGCATCGCGCAAAATAAGGTCCGTGACAGAAGAGGGGCGGCTTTCCTGAAACGGGACTTCCTTCAAAGATGAGCAGCTATCCGCTGACTCGCGTATGTGGGCCTGGCGCAACTGCCTCGCCAACTCCAAACCGGTTTTTGGGTCAAAACAAAGCGACAAAGCAACCCAGTTCCCGTTAATACTGGGAAAAGCCCTTGACCTTTCGCGCCCCCTATCGTTGAACCTGCGCTTACCCTGAAACGGAACGGTGTTGGTCTTAAATGGACGATCAGAACAAAAATCTCATCCTTGCAACAGTACTCAGTTTCATTGTGATTCTGGTCTGGTTCGTGCTGTTCCCACCAGAAGAGCTGGCCGTGGACCCGAACGTGCCTGCCGCGGTAACAGCGCAAGAAGCGATTTTGCCCCCTGCCGCAAGCGCGCCGGGTGCTGCCGCAGCGCCTGCAGCAGCACAGGCCGCAGCGCCACGTCTGGCAATTGACACGCCACGCTTGCAAGGGTCGATCTCGATGCTTGGCGGTCGCTTTGACGATCTGTCGCTGCAGACCTATCGCTCGACATTGGACAAAGCTTCCGAAACCGTTCGGCTGCTGTCACCTGTTGGTCAACCTTTGGCCTATTACGCACTTTATGGTTGGTCGCCAGCTGGCAGCCTAAGCTATGATGATGTCCCCGGTGCCAATACCGAATGGTCACAGATCGCCGGAAAAGCACTGACCCCGGATGCCCCCGTCACCTTACAATGGGACAATGGCAAAGGTCTTGTGTTTACGCGCACGATCACGGTCGATGACCGCTATATGTTCAGCATCGCACAGATCGTCGAAAACAAATCAGACGCTGTTGTTAGCCTTGCACCTTACGGAATTGTCGCAAGACATGGTGAACCCGCTGATCTTGAAGGTTTCTACCTTAGCCATGAAGGCGTGATCATCAGTGTCGATGGCGTGCGCCAAGCACTGAACTACAAAGACATCACCAAACTGCCCTTGGTCGAGCGCGAAGGCGCTTTGGCCGAGCTGAGCGAGGGGACAACGGATGGTTGGGCCGGGTTTACCAGCAAATACTGGTTGACAGCACTGGTCCCCGAACAAGGCAAGCCCTTCACCTCGGTGACCAAATATGTTGCCAGCGCCGATATTTACCAAACCGAAACCCGTGAACCCCTGTTTACCGTACAGCCGGGGCAGACCGCTTCGACCACCTCACATTTGTTCGCTGGGGCGAAAGAATGGGAAACGCTGCGCGCCTATGAAAACGATTCTGGGATCACGGGATTTGTGGAAACCATTGATTGGGGTTGGTTCTTTTTCTTTACCAAGCCAATTTTTGCCGTCTTGCATTGGCTGAACGCCCATATCGGCAATATGGGTCTTTCCATCATCGCACTGACCTTCTTGCTCAAAGCTCTCGTCTTCCCATTGGCCTATAAATCCTATGTCTCGATGGCCCGCATGAAAGAATTGCAGCCCGAGATGGAGGCGCTGAAAGAGCGTGTCGGCGACGACAAGCAAAAGATGCAGCAAGAGATGATGAAGCTGTATAAGGAACGGAAGGTCAACCCCGCCGCGGGCTGCCTGCCGATCTTGATCCAGATCCCGATTTTCTTCTCGCTCTACAAGGTGATTTTTGTCACGCTGGAACTGCGCCACGCGCCGTTCTTTGGCTGGCTCACCGACCTTTCGGCACCTGACAGCTCGTCGCTGTTCAATTTGTTTGGGTTGTTGCCTTGGGCCTCGCCCGAGCCAGGAACGATCATGGCGCTCGCCTTTATTGGTGTGTTGCCGCTGATGCTGGGTGTGTCGATGTGGTTGCAGCAAAAACTGAACCCGACACCACCCGATCCGACGCAAGCGATGATCTTTGCCTGGATGCCATGGGTGTTTATGTTCATGCTAGGAAGTTTCGCAAGCGGGCTGGTGGTTTACTGGATCACCAACAACTTGATTACCTTCACTCAGCAATTCTTGATCATGAAAAGCCACGGCCATACCCCGGATCTGTTTGGCAATATCAAATCAAGCTTCAAACGTAGCAAGCCTGAACTGACGGCCAATACCGATAAGAAACCGAGCATCAAAAAATGACTTGGTCTGTGGCTAAAATCTGCCGCCACCCGATCAAAGCACACGGACGCGAAGACCTCGCGTCCGTTCTGCTTTCCGCGGGCGCGTGCCTGCCAGGCGACAGACGCTGGGCCGTGGCGCATGAAGCCGCAAAGCTGGTGGAAGGTTGGAACCCTTGCGCCAACTTCCACCGTGGCGCCAAGGCCCCGGCACTTATGGCGATCACAGCCTCGCTTTCGGGTGATGTTGTTGTCCTACGCCATCCAGACAGGCCAGATTTAGCATTCCGACCAGATGATCCGACTGACCTGCCCGCGTTTCTGGATTGGGTCGCCCCGCTTTCCCCCAAAGAGCGCGCGCAACCGACGCATATCGTTTCAGCCGGACGCGGCATGACGGATAGCGACTTTCCGTCAGTTTCAATTTTGTCGATGGCCTCTTTGCGCGCCCTTTCGCAACGCACCGGGCATGATCTGTCGCCGCATCGGTTTCGGGGCAATCTGTGGATTGAGGGTACGACGCCATTCGAGGAATTTGATTGGATAGGCCGCGAAATGCGCATCGGCGAAGCCGTTTTGCAGGTCAAAGAACGCATCACGCGCTGCAACGCGACCAAAGCGAACCCTGAAACAGGGCTCGTCGACGCTGATACTCTGAGTGCTTTGGAAAGCGGCTGGGGCCATCGTGATTTCGGCGTCTATGCGGTCGTAACGCAAGGCGGCAACCTACGACTTGATGACAAGGCGAACCTCCTGTGACACCCCTTCCTTTCCCCATCGCATCTGACCCCGAATTCGCATCCCGTGAAGCAGGGCGACTGCTGTTTGCCGGCCCCGTCGACTTCGTCAAAGGTGTCGTTGCAATGTCCGGCCTGCCACAGCCTGACCGGCTTGAGGTTTGCTTCGCAGGCCGCTCTAATGTTGGGAAGTCGAGCCTGATCAATGCGCTGACAGGTCGCAAAAGCCTCGCTCGTGCCTCTAATACACCGGGCCGAACGCAAGAGATTAACTTTTTCGCTCTCGGGCCAGAACGGTATTTGGTCGACCTTCCCGGTTACGGTTATGCAGAGGCGCCACTCGCCATCGTAGCCAAATGGCAAGCGCTGCTGAAAAGTTACCTTTCGGGCCGCCAAACTCTGCGTCGCGCTTTCATGTTGATCGACATGCGGCATGGCGTGAAACCCGTCGATGAAGAAATTATGACTTTGCTCGACCGGTCAGCTGTGACGTTTCAGGTTGTCATGACGAAAGCGGATAAGGTCAGTAAAGCCGAGCAAGAAAGCAACCTTGCCTTAACCCGTGCGGCTTTGGCAAAACACCCAGCGGCCTATCCAGAGTTGGTCGTTACCAGTTCGGAAAAAGGCGAGGGGATCGAGACCCTGCGCGCTATTATCGCGTCGCTAGAGTAGCGCCAAAATCCTGCGCGGGGTTTTATTAATTTTCTTTCAAAGAAAACTGGCCCCGCGAGTTGCTACCCGCAACGCTTCTGTTTGGCGCATCCTCTTGGCATATGGATGGAAAGCGGCTACCAAATGCGGCAATGACAGGATTTTCCAATGAAAAAGCAGCTAGCCCATATGCGTGATTCCATTGCCACCGCCCGGACCTTGAACGAAGCCTTGCCCTATTTGCAGCGCTATTCCGGCGCGACTGTCGTCGTTAAATTTGGCGGCAATGCGATGGGCAATGACGAAGAAATGATGGAGTTTGCCCAAGACATCGTCGTGATGCGGCAAGTTGGGCTGAACCCGGTTGTGGTCCATGGCGGTGGACCAATGATAAACGCCTTGCTGACCAAGCTCGGCATAAAATCCGAATTCATACGCGGCAAACGCGTCACCGATGCTGCAACGGTTGAAGTCGTGGAAATGGTGCTGTGCGGGCTCGTTAACAAGCGCATCGTGCAGGCCATCAATGATGCCGGTGGCCGTGCTGTCGGTATTTCTGGCAAAGATGATGACTTAATGGTTTGCGAGCAAGATGACCCCGAACTGGGTTTTGTTGGCCGTCCGCGCGATATGCGGGTCCAGGTTCTGCGTGATATGTTCAACGCTGGGATCATTCCTGTGGTTGCCCCCGTCGGCCCGGGCGATAACGGCGAAACATTCAACGTTAATGGCGACACTGCGGCAGGTGCGATCGCGGGCGCGCTGAAGGCGGACCGATTGTTACTGCTGACCGACGTGGCGGGGGTTAAGAACAGCGAAGGTGAAGTTATCACCCAGCTCACGCCCGAAGAGGTTTTGGACCTGACCGAAAAAGGTGTGATCTCGGGTGGCATGATCCCCAAGACCGAAACCGCCTTGAAAGCCATCCAAGATGGCGTGCGCGCTGTTGTTATCCTTGATGGGCGCATTCCAAACGCCTGCCTATTGGAACTTTTCACCGATCATGGTGCAGGCTCGCTGATCCGTTCTTCTGATATGCAACCTCTTGTTAAACCTCGCGACGAAAGTTAGGCGCCGATTTGATGCCAGACCGTATCGAGGCCCGCTTGGGTCGTGACCATCTGACCATTATGGGCGGATTGCATGAAGAGGGGCATACGCTTTATCTCATTGGCGCGGCAGAGCCTGGCTTCTGGACCCACTTGACCTCCAACGCGGAATGGCAAGACGGCGCGGCAGACCCGATAGATCGCTGGTCCCAGCGTGTCCTGACCGCCGCCGCAACCGAACTTGGCGCGCAGCCTGTCTTTCCATTTGGGGGCCCGCCCTGGCATCCGTTTTACAGATGGGCGCTGCATTCGGGTCAGGCTTGGGAAAGCCCGGTACGACTTTTAGTGCACGCCGAAGCGGGCCTATTTGCCTCTTACCGCGGTGCTTTAAAATTCCACGGCACGCTGCCCTTGCCTGAGGCGCAGCCACGGCCATGCGATAGCTGCGCAGACAAGCCCTGCCTAACGGCTTGCCCCGCAACGGCCTTGACGGGCGATGGCTATGATCTGCCCTCTTGCCATCGTTTTCTAGATGAACCCGCTGGTGTCGATTGCATGAATGACGGATGCGCTGTTCGCCGCGCTTGCCCCGTCTCCCATAGCTATGCAAGACTGCCAAGTCTATCAGCCTATCACATGAGGCAGTTCCACAAATGACAAAACGCCTGATCCTGACCCGCCACACCAAATCCAGCTGGGATGATCCGATGACCCCGGACCATGACCGCCCCTTGAATGATCGCGGCAAAGCCGCGGCAACCGACCTTGGGGAATGGCTC
>JBLIGH010000191.1:0-6510 GCA_047636855.1 Pseudorhodobacter sp. | reverse complement strand
CCCGGCAGGGGTCGCAGCGCCCAGCAGGTAGCCGGGGTTGAGCATCTGCATCGCACCCAGAAACATCATGTACATTGCCGGCGGGACCATTGCTGCGCGAACCAGCCAAGGCAGGGGGCGCAGCCGATTTGCCACACCGTCAAAGCTGCGGCTCATCCGGCCTGCGACACCGCCCAGTACCGGCAAATAGACCAGTGCCACGATCAGCGAGGCCGACAGCACAAAAATCAGCGTCACCGGCAGCATTCCCATGAATTGCCCCGGAACGCCGGGCCAGAACAGCATCGGCAAAAACGCGCAAAGCGTGGTGGCGGTCGACGAGACCACAGGCCAGAACATCCGCTTTGCAGCCTCGGTAAAGGCCTGCATCGGACCCACGCCTTCAGAAATTTTCACATCGGCATATTCGACGACCACAATCGCGCCATCAACCAGCATCCCCACCGCCAGGATCAAGCCGAACATCACGATATTCGAGACCGAAATGCCCATCAAAGCCAGCAATACGAAGCACAACAGGAACGAAGTCGGGATCGCAAAGCCCACCAACAGCGCCGAGCGGGTCCCAAGCGACGCCAGCACCACGATCATCACCAGCGCAATCGCCGTCAGAACCGAACCTTCAAGCTGGCTGACCATCGAGGCGACCTGACTTGATTGATCCAGCGAGGCCTTCACCTCGATCGCATCGCGCAATTCTTGTGGCCAGCTTGCGCGCTCTTCTTCGATCTTGAGGCGGACTTCGGCGGCAGCATCGATCAGGTTAAAGCCCTTGCGCTTGACGACCTGAATGGCCACCGTGGTTTCGCCGTTAAAGCGGGCGGTGCCAAGGCGGTCTTCGAATGTCAGGCGAATTTCGGCCAGATCGCCCAAGGTGACGATGCTGTCGCCATTCACCTTCACCGGCAAATTATAAATCTGTTGCGAGGATTTGAACGAGGACGGGATTTTGACCGAATAGGCCCCGCTGGCGGTTTCGACCTCGCCAGCCGCAATCAGTTGGTTGTTGTTGCGCACAATCGAGATCAGCTCGGCCGCCGTCACATTATAGGCCTCTAGGCGCAGGGGATCGATCAGAACCTCTAGCATCTCGTCGCGGTGACCCGCCAATTCGGCCTTCAAGACCGAATCCATACCCTCGATGCGGTCTTGCATGTTTTTCGCGGCACGCAGCAAGGTGCGTTCCGGAACCTGACCCGACAGCGCGACGATGATGATGGGAAATTCGGAAAAGTTGATCTCGGTGATCGAGTACTTTTCGGCACCGTCTGGAAAATTTGCCTCGGCGGCGTTCATTTTGTCGCGCACATCGGCGATGACTTTGGTTTTGTCCCAGCCAAATTCAAATTCCAACGCAAGGCCACCGAAGTTTTCTGTGGCCGTGCCGGTCATCTTTTTCAGGCCGTCCATGCCCGAAAGCTCGGTCTCCATCACCTTGACCAGCAGGGTTTCGCTATCTGCCGCAGAAATGCCGGGGAAGGGGACCGACACAAAAAGCGCCGGGATTTCGATATCCGGTTCGCCTTCTTTGGGAAGCGTATAATAGGCGAAAGACCCCGTCAGGATGGACAGGATCACAAAGGCAATGACCATTCGCGCGCGGCCAGCGGCCCAATCAATAATTCCGATCATGACTTCAACTCTTTATAAGTGACGTCCACCGGAACGCCGTCGATCACAAATTCCTGCCCCACCACAATCACGTCAACATCATCGGGCAAACCCGTCAACCAGACGCCGTCAACCGTGTCGCGCAGCATGACAACACGAATGAATTTAGCGCGTTTATCGGCGTCAACAACACGGACGCCCAAATGGCCTTTATCATTCAAAGTCAGCGAAGAGGCCGGCAGCAAATGCGCTTTGCGGCCCTCGGATTGGATACGCAATTCGGCGGTTTGCCCATCGCGGATTGAAAGATCGGTGTTTGGCACTGTCACCTCGACCCGAAAGGTGCGGGTTAGCGGATCTGCGGCGCGCGACAAAAACGTAACGCGCCCGCTGGTTTCGGCACCAGACGCCAGCCTGGCCCCGGCAATGGCGCCAACCGTGACCTTATCAACTTCGGTTTCAGGCAAGAAGCCGACCAATTTAATCGGGTCAAGTTGGATCACGGTTGCGCAAGATGCACCGGGTTGCAGCAAAGACCCCAACTCGGCGGTATCGGTTTCCAGCAAACCGTTGAAAGGTGCCGTGAGGGTCAGTTTGGTAATATCGCTTTCGGCCGCTTGAACATTGGCCTCGGCAGCCCGTGTCCCGGATCTGGCGCTTTGCACCCCGGTTTGCGCCGAACTTACATCTGCATGTGCCGATTCGACTGCCGCAGTGGTCGCGGCAACCCGCGTTTCAGAGGCAAAGCCGCCCTGGCTAAGCTGTTTTGCGGCCCGATCATTGATTTCAGCCTCGACCAACCGGGCTTTTGCTTCTGTCAGGCGGGCCTCGGCCTCTGGCACCCGGCTTTTTGCTTCGTCCAGCCGTGCAATCACCTCATTCAAAATGGCATTTTTGGTGCCAGAGGCTAAAACACAAAGCGCTTGTCCGGCTGTGACATAGGCGCCTCGGCGCAAAGGATCCGAGATTATCAGGCCCGATGTTTCTGATCTGACATCAACTTGACGCGCGGCCTCGGTCTGGCCACGGGCCAAAATTGTGCTGTCGACCTGCTGCGCAGAGCTGCGTTGCGCCAAGACCGAAACGTGACGCTCGGCGGTCTGACTATCGGTTGCAGGCGGATTATGCGTTGCGGTTGCGGCCACGTCGACCTGTGCCGCGCGGCCTTCTTCGTCTTCGGATTGCGCATCGCCAGTGGCAAAAGAGATCAGGTATTCCCGTTCAAACACAACAAGATAAAGCGAGCTGGTCACAGCAGCCGCAGTTAACAATGGGACAATGCGCATATTCAACCTCATTCGTTGCCCCTGCCGAAAGCAGGTTGGCCGCATCGCCCTGCGCCGGGGAGGGGGCGCGGCGGCGGCTGGAACCGTTCGCTAAACTATCCAGTTCAGTTTACGCATTTTGCCGCGCGGCTGCAAGCGGCCATCCTGCGGCAAAACAACGGCCAGAAAAAGAGCCGAAATCGTTGGTTTCACGCAACCCGTCTGGTCAACGAGGCGGGGCGGGGCTTGGCAAGCCCTTGGCCTTGCGTGTATGACATGTGCAAAGAATTGGAGACAGGCGTGAGCAACCCCGAAAGCTTTATCGAAGAGGTAACCGACGAAGTTCGCCGTGACAGGCTATTTGCGATTTTTCGCAAATATGGCTGGATTGGTATCGTCTTGGTTTTGGCCATCGTCGGTGGCACCGCTTATACCGAGTGGGATAAGGCGCGCCATCAAGCCGAAGCCGTGACATTTGGCGACGCCTTGATGGACGCGCTTGACGAGGCTGACCCGCAAGCACGGCGCGCGGCCTTGATCGCGGCGGAAACCGTAACAGATGGCGATGCCGAGAAGTTGGCGTTGCAAAAGCTGCTTTTGGCTTCTGACCCGCAAGAAAATCGCGAAGCGTCACTGACGGCTTTGGCCGCTGTTATCGCGGATCAAAACGTGTCGCCGATGTACCGCGATCTTGCCGTTTTGCGGCAGGTGATTTTGTCTGGGTCCGATATGGAGATCGGTGCGCGACGCGCCGCACTTGATCCTTTGGCGATCCCCGGTCGACCGTTTCGGACGCTGGCGTTGGAACAGCTTGCCTATCTTTCTGTTGAATCGGGCGATATAGAGGCAGCGATAACACAACTTCGGTCGGTTTCTGCCGATCAAGAAGCACCTGCGGGCTTGCGTCAACGCGCTTCTCAGATGATTGTTGCACTTGGGGGCGAAAGTGCGCAGGGCTGATTTGTCTTGGGCGATGATCCGCCAAACGCGCAGATAACACCGATGTGGCACGCATCACCATGCAAATTGCGGTACAGCAAGCGCATGAAACGGACCAGAACTTGGGGGCAGGCTTAATATGATGTCTTTTTCGGAAAAGCAGAACCGGGTGGTTAGATCTTTGCTGCTGGTTTCGGCCATTGCGTTGATCGCAGGCTGTGAAAAAGAGCTGGTTTTGGAAGGCGAGCGTTTTGACATTCGCGCTGACCTGAGTGCCAGCATTCCAGTTGAAGGCGAGGCTGCACCGGTTGACAGCTCGCAAGGTTTTGCAAACCAGTCTTTGCCGATTTCCTTGCCCGGGGTTACTGCGGTGTCGGAATGGACGCATCGCGCAGGTAATGCCCGTCATCTGTCGCCACACGCAACCCTTTCCGCCAATCCGAAACTGGCTTGGAGCGTTGATATTGGCTCCGGCAACAGTCGGAAATTCCGCATAACGGCAGCACCGGTTGTCGCACAAGGCCGCATCTTTACCTTGGATGCGGCGGGAAATATTGCAGCGACCAGCACAGCAGGTGCCAAGCTTTGGTCAGTCAACCTGCAACCCCAAAGCTCGCGCAGTGCCCAATCCGGGGGCGGGCTGGCATTTGGCGATGGCAGGCTTTATGTAACCTCGGCCTATGCCGAGTTGCTTTCGATTGATCCGGCCAGTGGCGCTGTCATCTGGCGGCAAAACCTTGGGGCGCCTGCTGCTGGCGCGCCGACGGTGGACAATGGTGTCGTCTATGCGACTGCCCGCGATGGCTCGGCTTGGGCCGTGCGCGCCAGCGATGGCCGGGTTGAGTGGCAATTTGGCGGAACGCCTTCACCCTCGGGTGTCATCGGTTCGGCGGCGCCCGCGGTCGCGGACAATACCGTGCTCTTTGCATTTGGCAGCAACGAAATTGTGTCTGTCTTGAAAAGCGATGGTGTGCCGCAATGGCGTATCTCGGTTTCTGGGCGGCGTCCCGGGCGTGCCTATGCCGGCATCTCTGACATTACAGGCGATCCGGTCGTTGCAGGCAACGTGACCTTTATCGGCAACCAAAGTGGCTACAGTACCGCGATCGATACCGAAACCGGACGCAAGCTGTGGAGCACAAACGAGGCGGCCTACGGCCCGATGCTGCCGGTTGGCGGCTCTGTCTTCTTGATTTCGGATGAAGCGCAATTGGTGCGTCTGAATGCGCAAACGGGTCAGAAGATCTGGGCTGTTGAATTGCCCTATTTCACCAAGACCAAGGACAAGCGCCGCGCGCAAATAACGCCGCATTTTGGCCCGGTACTGGCGGGGGGACGTTTGGTTATCGCCTCGGGTGATGGCACGCTGCGGATGTTCAATCCCACGGACGGGACTTTGGTTGGAACGACGCAATTGCCGGGGGGGGCCGCTTCTGCGCCTGCCTTGGTGGGGGGAAGTTTGTATGTTGTCTCGGAAAAAGGACAACTTCACGCTTTCCGTTGACGCATTAGCCGTGTAAGGCAGCGGATTGATGATCCGTACCGCCCCTGGAGGGCTGAAATGAGCTTTACTCTGGCCATCGTTGGCCGCCCCAATGTGGGCAAATCCACTCTGTTCAACCGCCTTGTGGGGCGCAAGCTGGCTTTGGTCGATGACCAGCCCGGGGTGACCCGTGACTTGCGCGAAGGCGATGCCAAAATCTTTGATTTGCGCTTTACTGTGATCGACACGGCAGGGCTGGAGGATGTCACCGATGACAGCCTACAGGGCCGGATGCGTCGTTTGACAGAACGCGCAGTCGATATGGCTGATGTCTGTCTGTTTTTGATCGATGGCCGTGCGGGCGTTACCGCGACGGATCTGATCTTTGCAGATATTTTACGCAAGAAAAGTGCACGCGTGATCCTTGGGGTCAATAAAGCCGAGGGCAGGGCTGCGGATGCCGGCGCAATTGATGCCTGGAGCCTTGGTCTGGGCGAGCCGTTGCGGATTTCAGCCGAGCATGGCGAGGGCATCGACGACCTTTATTACCTGCTGCGCCCAATCCGCGCCGAATTTGAAGAGCGGGCGCAAGAAGACGCGCCGCTGGTCGATATTGATATCTCGGAAGAAGATGCAGCCCTAGAAGCGGATCCAGACGAGCATAAACCAACTGAAGCCAAACCGTTGCAGATCGCGGTGATTGGCCGCCCGAATGCCGGAAAATCAACGCTGATCAACAAAATCATTGGCGAAGACCGTTTGCTGACCGGTCCCGAGGCGGGGATCACGCGCGACGCCATTTCGCTGCGGACCAATTGGCTGGGCACGCCGACCCGGATTTTTGATACGGCAGGGATGCGCAAAAAGGCGCGGATCAACGATAAGCTGGAAAAGCTCTCGGTCGCGGATGGCTTGCGTGCTGTGCGCTTTGCCGAGGTGGTCGTGGTGCTGCTTGATGTCGAAATCCCGTTTGAGCAACAAGATTTGCGGATCGCTGATTACGCTGAAACCGAAGGCCGTGCGGTCGTGATCGCGGTGAACAAATGGGATATGGAAGACGAGAAGCAAGAAAAGCTGGCTGCGCTGCGTGAAAGCTTCGAACGGCTGCTGCCACAGCTGCGTGGTGCGCCTTTGGTGACCGTTTCGGCCAAAACCGGGCGCGGGCTTGACCGTTTGCATGATGCCATTGTGCGCGCACATGACACGTGGAAC
>JBLIGH010000190.1:0-6513 GCA_047636855.1 Pseudorhodobacter sp. | reverse complement strand
CCCGCATTGGCGCGCACGAACCCCCATTTCTTGCCCGACGGGAACCCCGCGCCGCCAAGGCCGCGCAGGCCAGAAGACATAACCGTGTCCTGAACCGCCTTCCAATCGCCATCAGTCCGCAATTCGGAAAGCTTGGCGTATCCGCCCGCTGCTTGGTAGGCGGCAAGGCCTTCATATGCCGGCATTTGCGCAGAAAATTCGCCCGCAGCAATCGCAGCATCGACCTTGGCAGGCGTGGCATGATCAATATGCAAGTGCTTCAGTTCCAGCACGGGGGCCGTATCACAGCGGCCCATGCAAGGTGCGCGCAGAACGCGGACTTTGGCCGGGTCATGGCCCGCCTCTAATGCGGCGATCAAAGCCTCTGACCCTGCCAGCTCGCAAGACAGGCTGTCACAAACACGGATCGTCAAGTCAGGTGGCGGCGCTTCGCCTTCGCGGCGCGGGTCGAAATGCGCGTAAAAGGTTGCGACCTCCCAGACCTCGGCCATGCCAATCCGCATTTCCTCGGCCAAAGCCCGCAGATGGGGGGCAGATAGCTGGCCATAAGCGTCTTGAATAAGGTGCAAATACTCGATCAGCAAATCGCGACGGCGCGGCCTATCACCCAGCAGGGTGCAAACCTCGGCCCATGCCGTATCTTCCAGCTGGCGACCCTTTGGCCCTTTACGGCCACGGCCCTTGCCGGATTTCCAGATACCATCTTGTTGATCCAGCGCCATTGGCCGCTTCCTTTTCATCCACTTTGACTGTGGATCTACCGATCTGGTGCAAAACTGTCGATGCAGCAGTTCCGTCAGGCGATAGATAAAATCTATCAAAATAGACCAAAGCAACAGGCATTGCCTTTCGATCGTTCGCTTTGCCGCATGGACAAATATCCGCCGTTCTTTTATCAAACGGGTATGATCTGGGATGAAGAAATTGACGCCACCGGGCTGCTGTGCCCGCTACCGGTTCTAAAGGCCCGCAAGCGGCTTAAGGCCATGACATCTGGTGCGGTTTTGCGCTTGATCGCGACGGATCCGGCTGCGGTGATTGATGTGCCGCATTTTTGCTCGGAATCGGGCCATACGCTTATTCAGGCAGATAGCGATAGCACCGCGCAAATCTATTATATCCGCCGGCTCTGAAGACAAAGCCGCCCTCCGGGGCATCGAGCCCCATCGGGCGGCATTGCCATGGACAAACAAAAACGCGCTAGAACACCGATGCTGGGTCGAGATTTGGGAGGCGCCGAATGCGTCAGATGCCAAACGCGCTATAGGGTAGAAACCGCACGGGGTCGCCGGGCGTGACCTCTAACGCGCCATCAGGAAGCTCGACAAGGCCCGTCGCCCAAGCCAGACCCGAGATCCGCCCCGAGCCTTCGGATGCAAAAACCTCTGCCCGACCGTCGTGCCCAAGCCTTGCACGCAAATATTCGCGCCGCCCCGCCTTTTTGCGTTTGGAAAATGCGGCGGGAACCGCAAAGCCCGACGGCTGCAGCCAATCGCCCCCACCAAGCACACAAAGCGATGGCCGAGCGAAGATCAACGCACAGACCAAGGCCGCGACCGGGTTGCCCGGCAGGCCAAAAACCGGAACCCCCTGCCAAAGCGCCAGTGCCAGTGGCCGCCCCGGCTTCATCGCGATACGCCAGCTGGAAAGGTTTCCCTCTTCGCGCAACAATCGCGATACGTGGTCTTCGTCCCCCGCAGAAGCCCCACCCGATGTCAGCACAACATCGACGCGTTGAGCGGCCTCGTTCAAGCTGTCCCGGATAAGGGTTTCATCATCTTGAACATGGCCAAGATCAACGGCCTCGCACCCCCACCCCTGCACCAAAGCCAGCAACATCGGGCGGTTGGCGTCATAAATCTGATGCGGTGCTGCGGCTTGGGTCACGATTTCATCACCCGTCGACAGCACACCGACCCGCAAGGGTTTGAAAAGTGCAACATCCCTGACGCCCAGCGCTGCCAACAACGCCAAATCGGGCGCGCGCAGCCGGTGCCCTTTGGGCAAAGCCAATGCGCCCGCAATCACATCCTCGCCCGCCCGGCGCGTGTTGGCATTCGGCTTGATCGGGCCATCAAAGGCCACCGCATCGCGGCCAATCGCACAATCTTCTTCCAACACAACGGTATCCACACCTGCGGGCAGCACCGCCCCTGTCAGAATACGGATGGCCTGCCCCAATGGCACACCCCCGTCGAATGGTTGGCCTGCAGCGGCGCGGCCGTCCACCAGCGGCAAGCGGCACACCCCCACACCTGTGGCTTCATGCGCAAAGCCGTAACCATCGACGGCGGAATTCGGCAGCGGCGGGTTAGAGCGTTCGGCCAAAACATCCACCGCCAAAACCCGCCCCAACGCTAAAGCTAGCGAAACGGTTTCAGCCTGTGTCACCGGATTCAGCGCCGCGCGCAGCCGGGCCAATGCCTCTTCCACCGGCGTCCAAGCCACACCTTGCGGCATCGCAAAGCAATCATCGCGCAAGCGCGGAGGGATCAGATTGGAACGTTCAGTCATCAGCACTCACCCCGAATATCCAGCCTTCTTCTATCCGCGCGGCCATCGGCACAGCCTCCAGCGCGGCACCAAGCGTGCCTGCGCCTTGCATCGCAACAATGCGCTGCGCCAACAGGCGGACCTGCACCTCGTCCTTAATATCACCCGGTCGCATGGCCGCGCGCACATCCGCCGCGTAAAGCGAAGGCCACACCTCGACCAATGCAATTGCGCCTCGCAACGGCTCGAACGGCCAAACGCTGATCTGGCGCGGGAACTGCGTCCGCAATCGCGCCAAAACCGCCATACCAGTCATGGCTTGCGATCCGACCGAGCCTGCCCCCCCCAACTGCCAACACGTGAACGCGCCCTTGGCATGATGCTCGCACCGGCGTTTTTCCGCCATGCCATGCGCATGCCTTGCGCGCCCTTTCCGCGGTAAATCAGGGTAATCGACTTTGCCAGCGTTAAACCAGAAGGGGCCAATGCCAGGGAAACGCGCATTAATCTGTGCCGCCACAGCAAAACGATTGTTGGCTTTGGGGCCTTCATGCAAATGCAACGCCATCCAATCCCAAAGCGCCAATGGATCAGGCCGCCCAACCAAATGCTGCGCAAACCCTGCCGGATAGCCAAAGGGGAAATCAAACCCTATGAAAACCCGACGACCTGCGGCCAGCTCAAGCGTGCATAATTCTGCCAACCAAGCCGCCGCCACCTGTCGATTGCGCAGATAGTGCGAGGGCAACGCGGCCCCTTCGCGAACCACCGCTGCCCAAATCGCATCCTGCTTGGGCGCTGCCCCCCGGTCGTTGCCGCCCGACCAATCCACCATGACCACGGTGTCAAAGCTCACAACCCGACCTCGGACAGAATGAAATCGGCAATAGCGGCTGTGTCGTCCAGCTCGAATAACGGCAGTGCGACGCTGGGTGCGCTATCCGAGGCGACGGCCCGGATCGTGGGGTTTTCCCCCGCCAGCAAACCCCGACCTGTTGCACCGCGATGCGCCTCTACCTTGGGATGCGGCGCGCCTTTAAACCCTTCGATCAGCACCAGATCCACCGGGTCCAACCGCGCCAGAAGATCTGCCAAAGAGGGCTCTTGCGCGCCGCGCAATTCTGTCATCAAGGCCCAGCGCACCGGCGACGACAGCATTACCTGCGCCGCCCCCGCCTGCCTGTGGCGGTAGCTGTCGCGGCCCTCGTGATCAACATCCGTGGAATGATGCGCGTGTTTGACGGTGGAAACGGTATAACCACGGCGCGTGATTTCAGCCACCAACCGCTCCATCAGCCCGGTTTTACCCGCATTTTTCCAACCCGTAACACCGTAAATCTTCATTCGCTTGCCGCCACCAATCGTTCTGCCTCAGCGATATCCTCGGGCGTGTTGACATTGAAGAACGGATCGAACGGCAGGCCCGCAAATTCCGCCTGCCCCGCGCCATGGCGATCGGTCCACAACACCACTTTGCGCAAGCCCCCTTGCAAAGCCGCGCGCAAATCGTCGCGCAATGACACCGGCCAAAGCCCAAATGTCGGCTGTCGAAACATGCGCCCATTTTCGCCAGCACTGGCCGCAAGGCATAGCCCGGAGGGCCCAGCCGCAGCTTGCAAGCGCACCACCAGATCGGTTGGGAAAAAGGGTGTATCCGCCGCGGCTGTCACAATCGCATCGGCACCAGCCGCCGCCGCCCAATCCAACCCGGCCAGCACGCCCGCCAAAGGCCCCGGAAACCCTGCCAAACTGTCTGGAAGGACTGGCAAACCAAATTCAACAAACCGCGACGGGTCTCCATTGGCGTTCATTGCAAGCACACCGCATTGCGGCCCCAACCGCGCGATCACATGATCCAGCAACCGCTGCCCCGCCACAACGCGCAAGCCCTTATCGCCGCCGCCCATCCGGGTCGCCTGCCCGCCCGCAAGAATAACACCCGGAACTTTCATCGCGGCTTCATCTGTTCAAAAATATCCCGGGGGTTTGGGGGCAGCGCCCCCATCCATAGCCTACTCATCGCGGCCTCCTTTGCGGCCAGACTTCCGGCCCTCTTCCGCAACAGCCGCTGGGTCCGCATCACGGATCAGACGCTCCTCACCCGAAAGACAGATAAACCGCTGCCCGCGCATCCGACCAATCAAGGTCAACCCGATTTCACGCGCGATTTCCACGCCCCAAGCGGTGAAACCAGATCGAGACGCCAAGACCGGAATACCCATAAGCGCTGTCTTGATAACCATCTCGGATGTCAGCCGCCCGGTGGTGTATAAAATCTTGTCTTCCGCAGCGATCCCATGCTTGAACATAAAGCCACTGATCTTATCAACCGCATTGTGACGCCCAACATCCTCCATATAAACCAATGGCTTATCTTGGACACATAGCACCGTTCCATGAATGGCACCGGCCTGCAGGTAAAGCGAGGGCATCGTGTTGACCTGATGTGCCAGCGCATAAAGCCAGCTTGTGCGCAACGGTGTGGCAGGCAGGGTCAAGCCTTCCAACCCTTCCATCATATCGCCAAACACCGTCCCCACGGCACATCCCGAGGTGCGTGTCTTTTTCTTCACCTTCTCTTCGTAAGACGTCTGCCGTTGCGTGCGCACAACAACCGTTTCGATCTCGTCATCATAATCGACACCGGTGACCACATCATCCGCAAGCAGCATGCCTTGATTGCGCAAAAAGCCCAGCGCCAGATACTCTGGGTAATCCCCGATGGTCATCGCCGTCACGATCTCTTGGCTATTCAAATAGATCGTAAGGGGCCGTTCTTCGACCACTGAAATATCGACCTGCGCGCCGGTATGATCCGTGCCGGAAATGGCGCGCGTCAAGCGCGGGTCGCTGGGATTGGGAAGAATGGGGAACTCTGGTGTCATAGGGTGCTTTCATCGGCTCGGTGCATCTTGTATGCCAGATGCAACACTTGCAAGTGGGGCGGAATGCTAGGCTACATCACGACACAACAGCGCGGATTGACGGATCAACTTTTGGCCGAGGTTGCCACCGTGCTACGCGTCGAAGAGCATAGGCTTGCAGGCGTGGTTCAAGTCAATCAGGAATTTGACCCCGCGCGCCCCTGTCACATGGACCTGCATGTGCTGAATGGCGGCGAAGTGATCCGCATAAGCCAAAACCTTGGCGCTTTGTCCAAGGGGTGTCGACTTGACCCCGCCGGGCTGGAACAGGCCGTGGGCTTGGTGGCACATGCTTTGGAAGCCGGACCTCGCCTGCTCATCATCAATAAATTTGGCAAGCAAGAGGCCGACGGCCGCGGTTTTCGCCCGTTGATTGGCCAGGCTTTGGCTGCCGGCATCCCGGTACTGACCGCCGTCAGCGCCGATAATCACCCCGCTTTCGCCCTTTATGCCGAAGAACTGGCAGAACAGCTGGCAGCGGAAACACAGACGATCCTGCACTGGTGCCGGACACAGATGAAAGACGCGCAATGAACATCCCCCCTCGTTTTGTCGCCATTGGTGAAGCCATGGTTGAAATGGCGCCTTCCGGGGCGGATGGCAATTTCAAGATGGGTTTCGCCGGGGACACGCTGAACACTGCTTGGTATATGCGCCGCGCCCTGCCGCAGGCTTGGCAGGTTGATTACCTGACGGCCCTTGGCACCGACGGCGTCTCTGACAATATGGTCGGCTTCCTGAAAGAGGCTGGCATCGGCACCGACCACATAGCGCGCCTTTCGGGGCGCACCGTCGGGCTGTATCTGATCGAGCTGAAGGACGGCGAACGCAGCTTTGCCTATTGGCGCGGCCAAAGTGCCGCACGGCTTCTGGCGGCAGATGCGGCACGGTTGCAGGCGGGGTTGACCGGGGCGGGTGTGATCTTGCTGACCGGTATCACGCTGGCCATTCTGGAAAGTGCCGACCGCGAAACCCTTTATGCCGCATTGGCCAACGCCCGCGCGATGGGCGCGCAAGTGGTGTTTGACCCCAATCTGCGCCCAAAGCTTTGGCCCGACGCCGAGACAATGTGCCGGGTGATCATGGAGGCCGCAGC
>JBLIGH010000189.1:0-6570 GCA_047636855.1 Pseudorhodobacter sp. | reverse complement strand
TGTGATTTCCGGGCGCTACGCTTGCAACGACGCGCGCGGCGACAGATCGGGAAATTAGTAAACTGCATTCACGCTGAATGGCCAATCGCCCGCCCCACACCTTGCATTTCCCCGCTCATCAAAGCCATCGCATATCCGGAGCGCACCCAAGGCCGTCCCGTCAAAGCCCCCCCTGAAGGTCGGGCAAGCTGCATCTTTTACAGTTCCGCTGGTCGCAGCAGCTTGCCGCCAACCAAAGCGTGCAAGGCCTGGGCTGCCTCGCGCGGCGCACCGATAAGACAGCCGTGATACACCCATGCCGGATCATACCGCGCGGCGGCAATTTGCCCCGTGCCTGCGAAATCCACAGCGCTTGTTGCAAATCGCACAGACTGCACCCCCAAGGGTCTTGTGATCAGATCCACCATCAATGCAGCCATGCTGCAGCCTGACAGGGCTTCCATCCTGTCGCAGGCCATTAGGTACCCGATGTTGGAATAGTCCCAGCACTCGCCCGGTGCGTGGCGCGGAGCAGGCGGAATTTCGGTCAGTAATCGTTCCCAGGACCATGCGCTATCGCCCCATGCTACCGCGGCTTGATAGGCTGCATTACTGCCATAGTCGGGCAACCCTGCCGTATGGCACAACAAATCACGCAGGCAATACGCAGCGCCCGGCAGCGGCGCATCCAGATCGACCAGGCCTTGCTCGGCCAAACGCAGTGCTACAATCACGATCACCGTTTTGGTGAAACTCCACCAAGGCAAAACCCGGTCCGCCTCGCCTTCAGACCTCTCGCCATCCTCACCAATCCAATGCGACTGAAATCGAACATTTGACATGTCCCACCGGGCCACGCCGTGCCTGCCTCTGTCAACGCCCCCGGCTTTCATCTGTTTCTAAATATCCTCGCCGAAGGCATCCGAACCCACCAAGAGCGCCCCAGTCCGCATTGCAAAGATTGACTTTGCCACCGCTCGGCACGATAGAACCCCCAACCAGACGGAGAGCCAGATGACCGACCTGACACGCATTCTCGATCACGCCCGTATCCCGGAATTGCCAAACCCCTATTTTGGCAAGGTGCGCGATTGCTATGACTTGCCCGATGACCGCCGCATCCTGATTTCCTCTGATCGGATTTCCGCCTTCGACAGCATCCTTGCGGCGATCCCTTTCAAGGGTCAGGTGCTCACTCAAACGGCGCGCTACTGGTTTGAACACACCGCCGATATCTGCCCCAATCATGTACTGGAATACCCCGACGCGAATGTCGTCATCGGCCGTAAATTGACCATTTTACCAGTAGAGATCGTGGTGCGTGGCTATTTGGCGGGCAGCACCGGCACCTCCATCCTGACGCTGTACAAAAAAGGTCAGCGCGCGATGTATGGCCATATTTTGCCCGACGGGCTGCGCGATAATGAAGCCTTACCAGCCCCGATCATCACCCCCACCTCGAAAGCCTTCGACGGCGGGCATGACGCGCCGCTTACCGCTGCCGAGATCCTGGATCAGGGCCTTTTGAGCAAAACGCAATGGGACCGGGTTTGCGACGTCGCATTGGCGCTGTTTGCACGAGGGCAAGAAATGGCCGCAAAGCGCGGTTTGATCCTGGTGGATACCAAATATGAATTTGGCACCGATGCCGAAGGCAATATCTTGCTTGCGGATGAAATTCACACACCCGACAGCTCTCGCTATTGGCTTGCGGATGGCTATGTGCAGGCGCTGGAAAGCGGCACCCGGCCACCCTCATTTGACAAAGACGTCATCCGGGCCTGGGTTGTGGCGCGCTGCGACCCCTACACGGACACGATCCCCGAAATCCCCGCTGATATGATCGCGGCCACCTCGCAAGTCTATATTGATGCTTACGAGGCGATCACAGGGCAGGTCTTTGTTCCAGATATGGCAGGTGCAACCCCGCTGGCGCGCGTTCGCCAAAACTTACAGGCCTATTTCACGGCCTGACCGCAAAATGTTTGCGCTAACGAAAATGATGCGATAGGCAAGCGCAACCCAATATAGGATGGCAAAAATGATCCTCTGCTGCGGCGAAGCCCTGATTGACATGCTTCCACGTCAAACTGCGCAAGGTGAGACAGCTTTTGCGCCCTACCCCGGCGGGGCTGTGTTCAACACGGCCATTGCTTTGGGGCGACTGGGCGTGCCTGCCAGCTTTTTCTCGGGGCTTTCAACCGATCTTTTTGGCGACATTCTGACCGATGCCTTGACGGCCTCACATGTCGACAGCACCCTTGCAGCACGCTCAGACCGGCCCACAACGCTGGCTTTTGTGAAGCTGGTCAATGGCCAAGCGACCTATGCATTTTACGACGAAAATACCGCCGGTGCGATGCTATCCATTGCGGATCTGCCCAATCTGCCGCCACTTGTCACGACCCTGTTTTTGGGCGGCATCAGCCTTGTGAACGACCCGGCGGCCTCCAGCTATGCGCGGCTTCAAGCGTTGGCAGCCCCCTCGCGCGTCACCATGATTGATCCGAATATTCGCCCCAGCTTTATTCGCAATGCAGCGACCTACCGCGCGCGGTTGGATCAAATGCTGACCCATGCCGATATCGTCAAGCTTAGCGACGAGGATCTGCATTGGCTGCAAGGCCCCGGCGATCTGAAAACTTTGGCGCAGGGTCTGATCGCAAAAGGCCCAAAGCTGGTTTTCATCACCGAAGGGGCCAAGGGCGCGCATGCTTTTGCGGCACACCAGTCGCGCTTTGTTGCGTCGCAAAAGGTTACGGTCGCCGATACCGTGGGGGCTGGCGATACGTTCAACGCCGGTGCTTTGGCAGCCTTGCATCAAGCGGATGCGCTGTCCAAAACGGCTTTGGAAAACCTGTCCGATACGATTTTAGATGCGGCCTTGTCCCTTGGGGCTCGTGCGGCGGCCATCACAGTGTCGCGCCCCGGCGCAAACCCACCTTGGGGACATGAATTATGAGGGCATTGCTGCAACGGGTGAGCGAGGCCTCTGTCATCGTCGCGGGTGAAACCATTGGCGCCATCGGCCCCGGCCTGTTGATCTTGATTTGCGCCATGCAAGGCGACACCGAAGCTGACGCGAATAAGCTGGCCGCGAAAATCGCCAAACTGCGCATTTTCAAAGACGATGCGGATAAAATGAACCTATCGCTGACGGACATCGGCGGATCGGCCCTGATCGTGTCGCAGTTCACACTGGCCGCCGATACCTCGCGCGGCAATCGGCCCGGATTTTCGGCCGCCGCCCCCCCGGAACAGGGGCAGCGGCTTTATGACTATTTCATCAAATCTTTGAAATCACTGGGGATCCCCACCGCCAATGGCCAGTTCGGCGCTGATATGGCGGTGGCTCTGACCAACGCGGGGCCGGTTACCATCTGGATGGATACGAAAACCAGTTAGGGCGTGAGGGGCTAAAAGCCCCTCCTTTAAAGCGATTGCCATTCCCAAGGCCGAATGAAGGCCCCCAACACCGCAGTCACTGCAGCCTCGTCCACACCTTCCGCCCGAGAGACCTGCGCCACCAAGCCGCGCTTTTTATCCTCCAACACCGCCACAACCTGCACCGGCAGTTTGGCTTTGGTCAAAGCGGCATTATAGACCCGCGTGATCGCCAGACGGCGCAGATCGGGCTTGAATACTTTACCCACCGCTGTTTTCGGCAGTTCTTGCAAGACCTCGACCTGTTTTGGCAGGGCTGCGCGTTCGTGAATGTGCACCTTGGCGAAATCCATCAGCTCGGTTTCGCCGACCACGGCCCCCTTGACCAGCTCGACATAAGCGCAAGGAACTTCGCCTGCATGTGCATCAGGCTGGCCAATAGCACCGACAAAGGCCACAGCCTCATGCGCCATCAGGGCCTCTTCGATTTCGGCAGGGTCGATATTGTGCCCGCCGCGAATAATCAGGTCTTTGGCGCGGCCCGTGATAAACAAGTAGCCTTCCGCATCCAACCGTCCCAGATCGCCCGTGCGCAGATAGATCCCTTCGGCAAACAGGTTTTTGTTCTTATCGACCTCGGTATAGGTAGAGCCCGCAAACACCCCAGGGTTGGCGATGCAAATCTCGCCGACCTCGTCGACACCACAATCGCGGATTACATTGCCTTCGCCATCGCTGTGCAAAATCCGGACATGGCTATAGGGCAGTGGAATGCCGACCGACCCCACTTTTTTGGCCCCCACCGGTGGGTTACAAGACACAAGACAAGTGGCCTCTGTCAGCCCATAGCCCTCAATGATCTGCACCCCTGTCGCCTTTTCGAACCGTTTATACAGCTCTAACGGCAAAGGGGCAGAGCCTGAAAAGGCCCCCCGCAGGCTAGAGACATCGGCATTCAGCGGGCGCTGCATCAGGGCCGAAAGCGCCGTTGGAACGGTAATCATATAGGTGATTTTCCAGCGCTCTATCAGCTTCCAGAAATTATCGAACACCCCTTCGCCGCGATACCCTTGCGGCGTTGGAAATACCACATGCGCGCCAGACTGGATCATGGACATCAAGATCGGATAAATCGCAAAGACATGGAACATCGGCAGCGGGCAGATCACCACATCATCCTTGTCGAAAATCAGCGTGCCCCCCAACCAACCATTATAGACCATGCCCGAAACCTGATGCTGCGCCACTTTGGGCATGCCGGTTGTGCCGCCAGTGTGGAAGTAAGCAGCTACGCGGTCATCCAACACATCCTCAAACATCAACTGATCTGTGGGATGTTTGCGGCATTCGGCGTTAAAGCTTTTGACCAAAGCAACATGTTCGATCGGGTTCTTGGGGCGGATCAGCGGCACGATCCAGCTTTTCGGTGGGCTCAGATAGGGCAAAAGATCAATTTCAAGCACGGTTTTGACGCCGGGGGCAAAGCGCACCGCCTCGGCCACCTTTTGTGCGACATCGGTTTTGGGAAAGGAGCGCAGCGTGACCACGACCTTGGCATTGGTTTCGCGAAGGATCGAGCTGATCTGTTCTGGTTCCAACAGCGGGTTGATCGGATTGACGATCCCGGCCACAGCCCCACCCATCATTGTAATGGCGGTTTCAACACAATTGGGCAGCACATAGGCCACGACGTCGTTTGGCCCGACCCCAAGGCTACGAAACAGGTTCGCCGCTTGCGTGACACGACCATGATATTCGGCCCATGTCAGGGTCTCGGACCCAGCCCCGGTGCCCGACATCAGTTGAAAACTGATGGCAGGCCGATCGCCATATTGCGCTTTCGCGCGGCCTAGAAATTCATACATCGAACGGGCAGCATTGCGCTTTGCCCAAGGCATTTCCGCCTCAATTCGATCCCGATCCGCAACAGACCCGAATATCCCCATTTTCCATCCTCCCTGAATGCCGCGCTTTCACAGAGCGCGTTCGATATCGTTTTGATCAAGATATGGGTTTTTGAGGCCATCAAGCAAGCGATCCCCCAATCAAATACGCAACGTCAAAAGGAACAAGGTATAAAAAAAGGGTGCGAAATTGCACCCTTTCCTTTGTATCCTGCCAAAGATCAGTCCTGCGGGATGCGCAGCATCTGGCCCGGATAGATCTTGTCCGGATGGCCCAGCATCGGGCGGTTAGCCTCGAAAATCTCGTTATAGCGATTGGCATTGCCCAAGGTCTTTTTCGAAATCCCCGAAAGCGTGTCGCCTTTTTTGACCTCATGAAAAACCGGTGCGGTACCTGCATCGGGCACATCATCTTGCACTTCGCCGACGCCTGCGACATTGCCCACGGCCAGGATGATCTTTTCTTTCACTTCCTGACTGACCGCAGTGCCTGAAACAACAACACGACCATCTTCGGCCACGCTGATATCAACGCCAGTCGCATCAAGCCCTAGGTTCTTGATCTCTTGGTTCAAAACATCCGCCATCGGCGCTTCAGCGGCCTCGGCTTTGGAACCGAACAGCGATTTCCCGGCGTCTTTTACAAAACTCCACATACCCATAGTCTTCTCCTCAAGATACGGGGTGCAGCGACCCCAATCGCCGCAGTATGCCGCTGCTTTACCTTAGCACAATGACACAGCGGCAATCCAGCCGGGGGAAAATGGAGGGGAAATTCCCCCTAGGCTTGCCCATCGGTAAATTGTAGCCGCGCCAACCGTGCATAAAGCCCACCTTCGGCAACCAAAGCGTCATGCGTACCCATCGCCGCTATTTTACCGCCATCAAAGACGATGATGCGATCTGCCTTTTTCACTGTGGCCAGACGGTGCGCCACCACAATTGTTGTGCGTGACTTCGACAATTCATCCACTGCGGCCTGGACCGCACGCTCGCTTTCGGCGTCCAAAGCACTTGTCGCCTCGTCCAAAAGCAAGATCGGTGCATCGCGTAAAATCGCACGCGCAATTGCGATACGCTGCTTTTGCCCGCCCGACAGCATGACACCGCGCTCGCCAACATAGGTGTCGTAGCCTTGCGGCAGGGCCATCAGAAAATCATGTGCTGCCGCCGCTTTGGCGGCCACTTCGATTTCGCCGTCCGTGGCCTCTGGCCTGCCAAAACGGATATTTTCGCGCGCAGAGCTTGCGAAAATCACCGGATCTTGTGGCACCAAAGCAATCGACCGGCGAAAATCGGCGCG
>JBLIGH010000188.1:0-6578 GCA_047636855.1 Pseudorhodobacter sp. | reverse complement strand
AGCCGTTGTCGCCCTTCATCGGTTTTGGCATGAAGGTCGCCGTCTTGCCATAGGCGTGCGCCACGTTGTGGATCACGTATTTGTACTTTTGAAGGTTGTCAGCCTGAGCAACCAAAGTGCCGAAGATCATGCCCAGCTCGTGCTGGCAGGTCGCCACTTCGTGGTGATGCTTGTCGACTTTCATGCCCATACGCTTCATGGTCGAGAGCATCTCGCCGCGAATGTCTTGTGCTTCATCAACCGGGTTGACCGGGAAGTAGCCCCCCTTATGGCCAGCGCGGTGCGCAAGGTTGCCGCCCTCAAACTCGCCATCAGTGTTCCAAGCAGCCGCTTCTGCGTCAATCTGGAAGGATACTTTGGCAGGGGTGACGGTATAGCGCACGTCATCCAGCAAGAAGAATTCAGCCTCTGGGCCGTAGTAAGACACATCGCCAATGCCGGTCGCAATCAGGTAGGCCTCGGCCTTTGCAGCAGTGCCGCGCGGGTCGCGCGAATATGCTTCGCCTGTGTCCGGCTCGACGACGTTACAATGCACGCAAAGGGTTTTTTCGGCATAGAAGGGATCGATATAGACGGAAGTTACGTCTGGGATCAGTTTCATGTCTGACTGATCAATCGATTTCCAGCCAGCGATCGAAGAGCCATCGAACATGAAGCCTTCGATAAAGAAGTCTTCGTCGATGACATCAACGATCAGCGTAACATGCTGAAGTTTCCCTTTGGGATCGGTGAAGCGGACGTCGACATATTCGACACCTTCCTCTTTTATGAGTTTCAGAACGTCATGGATCTGGCTCATGTTGCCCTTCCTTTTCACTGGAGTATTGTTGGGCCCGCCCGGTCTCGGGACAGGCTGTCGGAGTATTAGATCGCGTCGTCGCCGGTCTCGCCGGTGCGAATGCGAATGGCTTGCTCAATGGACGAGACAAAAATCTTGCCATCACCGATTTTGTCGGTGCGGGCTGCGCCTATAATCGCTTCGATCGCGGCGTCGACCATATCATCGGCAAGCACGACCTCAATCTTCACCTTTGGCAAAAAGTCCACCACATATTCAGCGCCACGATACAGCTCGGTATGGCCTTTCTGACGGCCAAAGCCTTTAACTTCCGTGACCGACAGACCTTGAATACCTGCTTCTTGCAGGGCTTCTTTCACTTCATCAAGTTTGAAGGGCTTAATGATCGCTTCGATCTTCTTCATGGTCGACTCCCCCCGGGGCAAATTCATCTGTGGTCATGTGTTGATCACTTTCCTTTTCGGGGAACAATTGGCTAGGCTTTGGCACTTCCATTGGGGGCATCGGATTCTGCTGTCGTGCATAAAATTTATGCAAATAGGGCAAAAAATGTGCGAAATGAAAACAAAATGGGCGTGGATATGACAGAACTGCTAACGGCTGCCCAAATGCGCGCCATTGAAGCTGCGGCGATCGCGTCAGGTGCCGTGACCGGGTTAGAGCTGATGGAGCGCGCTGGTCGCAGGGTTGTTGAGGCGATTTTCGAGGAATGGCCCGATCTGCGCGCCACGTCGCACCGTGCCGTGGTTTTGTGCGGGCCGGGCAATAATGGCGGCGATGGGTTTGTTGTGGCACGCTTGCTGCGGGGCTGGGGTTGGGAGGTCGAGGTCTTTTTCTACGGTTGCGCCGAGCGGTTGCCACCGGATGCGAAGGCAAATTATCAACGGTGGTGCGCGGTAGGGGACGTTCTGAAATTCGAGGGCCAGATTGACACTCGGGACGCGAAGCTTGTCGTTGACGCCTTGTTCGGAACCGGATTGAGCCGCAGTTTAAGCCCAGAGGCGTCCGAGACGTTCCAAAGCATAATCTCGGGCAAACATGCCAAGCAGAAGTTTTGTGCAATTGATATGCCAAGCGGCCTTTGTGCTGACAGCGGGCGATGGCTGAGCGATAAGGCGGGTAGCGCTTTGCAGTTTAGGGCCGATATGACGGTCACTTTTGCGGCGGCCAAACTCGGTCACGTTTTGGCCGAGGGTGCTGATGCGACGGGATCTTTGCAGATCTGCGACATTGGTTTGGCCACTTGGCATGATCACGGCTTGCGGGAAATCTGCGATGCGAAAGGGGCCGCGTTTTGCCCAAAGCCGTCGCTTGTCACGGCGGTCTGCCCTGACGCGTCGGAACTTGCGAAGGGGTCCATCACCAAAACCCAACACAAATATTCCCACGGTCATGCGCTTGTTCTTTCCGGTGCCGCAGGTGCGGGGGGCGCGGCACGTCTGGCAGCGCGCGGGGCGTTGCGGATTGGGGCAGGGGTGGTGACGGTCGGATGCCCCTTGGATGCGACAGGCGAAAATGCGGCGCAGTTAAATGCAATCATGCTTGCGCCCGTCGCGGATGCGGGCGCTTTGGCAAAGGTTTTGGCGGATAAACGGATCAATGCGCTGTGTCTGGGGCCCGGGATGGGCGTTGACCGTGCGGTGGAAATGCTTGGTGTGGCCTTGCGTGGCGCGGGCTTGCAACCCCGAGCGACGGTGTTGGATGCCGATGCGCTGACGGCGCTGGCCCGCACGCCCGAGCTGTTTGAATTGCTGCATAAGGGCTGCGTTTTGACGCCGCACGCCGGCGAGTTTGCCCGGCTCTTTCCCGATATTGCGGCAAAACTGTCAACCCAAGCCATCAAGGGGCCGGCCTATTCCAAGGTTGATGCCTGTCGCGAGGCGGCCAAACGGGCAGGTTGCGTCGTGCTGTTCAAGGGGGCGGATACGGTAATTGCGGATGCCGAAGGCCGCTGTTCCATCAATTCGGCGCAATATGATCGTGCAGCGCCATGGCTGGCAACGGCAGGGGCAGGCGATGTGCTGGCCGGATTTATCACCGGGCTTTTGGCGCGTGGTTTTGCGCCGATGCGGGCCGCAGGGACGGCAGCTTGGCTGCATGTCGAATCTGCGCGATCATTCGGGCCGGGTTTGATTGCCGAAGATCTTCCTGAAGCGATTCCGAAAGTGTTTCGGGATTTGGGGATATGAATAGTGCGGGGATTTACACCGCTTGCAGCAAGTGCCCTATTTTGCCGATGCGCCGCCGGAACAGGCAAGCTCGACCCCTCCAGCATAAAGCACGACCGGCGCTGCAAATTCCAGCGAATAGAGGCAGAGGTTCTGTACCTGTTCAGCCCGAATATATTCGCCGTCAATCAGTTTGCGGGCCGCAACAATGGCCTGATCCGCGCCGCGCAGTGCTTTGGCACGCCAATCACGGATCAATATCTCTTGGTCTGGGGCGACGAGCATATCTTCAACAGGTTTTTCCACATCAATCGCCGAGGCCGAGATGCGGATCATCCGTGAAACCGGCAGTGTTTCGCTGCGAATATTCAAGATTGCAACGGCGCCAGACCGGGTAATCAAGCGGTCCCCCGCTTTCAGATCTTCTACCGCAGTAGCGCCGCGCAAAGTCATCAGCACCGTGCCAGAAGTAAGGCCCGCGATTTGCGGACTGGTGGTTTCCCGCGCTTCGCTCAAAGTGTTCCGGTCGTGGATCATTTCATTTACCCGTCTCTAAATTCAGACCCGTTATTGGACTACATTGTGGCAACAATAGGTTCACGAATGGTAAATTTTTGGACAGAATGCCTAAATTCAGGTCTCAAATTTTTCCTCTCGCATCTGCCCAATAGCTTTGCTAGAAGGGAACAGATTTCCAAGATGTGTGCGGTCGGTTGGCCCCCCGTTTGGCAAATGCGGGTATGGCGAAATTGGCAGACGCACCAGATTTAGGTTCTGGCGCCGCAAGGCGTGGGGGTTCAAGTCCCTCTACCCGCACCATGAACACGGTTTAGCGCTGAAAATGATGACAATGGCCCGTTTTTGAGCGCCCAGTCTGCATGATTTAACCTTGCAAGCAGAGTGGTCCGTCAATAGAAGGGCGCATAATTTGGGATCGGTCGCCTTGCGCGGCCCGGATGAGACGTAAAAGGACGCCAATATGCAGGTCACTGAGACCCTGAACGACGGTCTGAAGCGCGGTTACACCATCACGGTGACCGCAGCAGAGCTTGACGCGAAAGTGCAAGAGAAGCTGATCGAGGCCCAACCCGAGGTCGAGATGAAGGGCTTCCGTAAAGGGAAAGTGCCTATGGCGATGCTGCGAAAGCAGTTCGGCCAGCGCATTATGGGCGATGCCATGCAAGATGCCATCGACGGCGCGATGAAAGATCATTTTGAAGCTTCTGGCGACCGCCCAGCAATGCAGCCAGACGTGAAAATGTCTGGCGGCGAAGACTGGAAAGAAGGCCAGGACGTCGTGGTTGAGATGACCTACGAAGCCTTGCCGGAAATCCCGGAACTGGACGCAAGCCAAGTCACGCTAGAGCGTTTGATTGTGAAAGCCGAAGACAGTGCTGTCAACGAAGCTTTGACCAATCTTGCAGGATCGGCGCAGAACTTTAAAGAACGCAAAAAAGGCACCAAAGCCAAGGATGGCGATCAACTTGTGATCGACTTCAAAGGCTCGGTTGACGGCGATTATTTCGAGGGCGGAACTGCCGAAGATTACCCGCTGGTTCTGGGGTCAAACTCCTTTATCCCTGGGTTTGAAGCGCAGCTGGTTGGTGTGGTTGTTGACGACGAAGTCAAAGTCGAAGTCAACTTCCCAGAAGAATACGGCGCGGCCAATCTGGCCGGAAAAGCCGCAGTTTTCGAATGCAAGATTAAGTCGGTGAAAAAGCCGATCCCAGCAGAAATCGATGATGAGCTGGCCAAGAAATACGGCGCAGAAGATTTGGCCGCGTTGAAAGGCCAAATCTCCGAGCGTCTGGAAGAAGAATACAAAGGCGCCAGCCGCGCCGTGATGAAGCGCGCCTTGTTGGACCAGCTCGACGCTTTGGTAAGCTTTGATCTGCCGCCATCGATGTTGGAAGCAGAAGCGGGTCAAATCGCGCATCAGCTGTGGCATGAAGAAAATCCAGAGGTTCAAGACCACAACCATCCGGAAATTGTGACCACTGATGAGCATAAGAAACTGGCAGAGCGCCGCGTGCGTTTGGGTCTGTTGCTGGCAGAAATCGGCCGCAAAGCCGAGATCACAGTGACCGACCAGGAAATGACCCAAGCGGTCATGACACAGGCGCGCCAATATCCGGGCCAGGAACGCGAATTCTTTGAATTCGTTCAGAAAAACCCGCAAATGCAACAGCAACTGCGCGCACCGATTTTTGAAGACAAAGTTGTGGATCACATCGTTACCGGGGCGAAAGTCACCGATAAAGAGATCAACAAAGATGAGCTGCAAAAAGCGATCGAGGCATTGGACGAACTTTAATCCGTTTGACCTTGCACTGAATTGGGGCCGTGCCGAAAGGTGCGGCCCTATGCTATTTCTTTGAAGGAATGCCCCTGAAATGACCATTTTTTTGCCTGAACTGCCCGCCGAGGCCATCCTTGCCGCTTTGCAGCGCGCGCCGGGCAATGAGGTGAAATCAGGTAAGTTCGACAGTCCCGAAAGCTCGGCCGCTTTGGTGGCAAATGCCTTTGGCTGGTTCTTGGAAAGGCCCGAAGCTTTGCCCGCTTTACCGGCTGGCTTGGGGCGCGCGCGCGCGGTCACGCTAGAGGCCGAGATGCGCTTCCCTTGGGCCGGTGGCAAACATCCTTGGCTGAATGTTGCCATCGAAACCGACCGCTATCTGATTGGTATTGCAAGCAAACGGTACGAACCTTACCGCCCGGCCAAAGCCAATGATTTTGCCGAAGGCTATGATCGCCCGGTCTGGGGCGAGCAGATGGAAGGCTACAACCGGTTGCGGCGCACCCATGCCGGTGGCGCGCGTCGCTTTGAGGTTTTGGATATGGTCCAATTGGTAAAGCATGCTTATGGGCTGCGGACCGAAGGCCAACGCCGCGGCAAGAAATCCCTGTTGATTTACCTTTATGCCGAGCCCGCAGCTTGGGCCAATGGCCGCGCCGTCGATCCGGGCCAGATCGCCAAGCACCGCGCTGACATCGCGCTGTTTGCAAGCAGCGTCGAGGGCGATGAGGTTGGGTTTGCGGCCTTACCTTGGGCGGATTTGCTGAAGGTCTGGGCGCGCGATAAGGCTGTTGCGGCCCATGCCGCAAGGGTATCCGCGCGGTTTGCCCCGCTTTGAGCATTGATACGGTTTAGACAAGATCAAGCTTCGGCGCGGTAGCGCGCAAAGCTTCCATTGCGATCCGTTGCCGTAACCCTGCCGTGCTGAGCTCGCATAATGTCACACAGCGCTGTCTATCCCTCATGCGGGGATCAATTCGTCTGCGCCCGGGGAATATGGCGCCACGCTGTGGGCGATGTGATGCGGTTTTAGAGGTGCAGGGCGCACCGATTTAGGAACGCATAGGCCATAAAAAAAGCCGCATTGGTTGCCCAATGCGGCTTGATTGACAATCCGGTATCGGATCAGAGGTCTTCGCCGTCCTGGGCTGCGCCCAATTCGTCAAAGAGTTCTGCGATTTCGAATTCTGCTTCAGCTTCGGCTTCTGCAGCAAGTTCCTGAATGGACTTGCCCGAAGCTTGCAATGCGGCTTCTTCAGACGAGCGCGCAACATTGAGGCTGATTTTCACCATTACTTCTGGATGCAGCACGACG